>JBPCWA010000037.1:0-16753 GCA_051009975.1 Hyphomicrobiaceae bacterium | reverse complement strand
ACATAGAGGCGTGCGGGTCCTTATCTCTTCGTTCTTTGCCCGTCCTTCGAATACCTCCCCCTTCCGTCGCGTCGCCCTCCTCGGCAGTTCGCCGCCGCCCAAAACCACGTCTCACTTATCCGTCTATCGCAACCGCTATTCGCCAATAGTCGTTTTTGTGGGTAGAGCGCTCTTGAGTGCCTCGCTATGAAACAATAACGCCTCTGACGCACCAAGTTTGCATTCACCTCCACATTGTCCTTAGCGCAAGCTTACTTTCGTCTTCTTCGGCGCCTTAGCGCACACCACACTCAAACGACGGATGCCCCCCCGGTTCCATCGGCATCTACGAACCAATCGCCTAATTGACTGGACGTTACAAACGTTGTGTCAGAATGCCCGACCAAAATATCAAGGGCCTTTTCAAAATAATATGCAAGATGAGGAACGCCCACAATGTGAGGGTGAAGACCGAACGTTAGGACCCGAGGATTATGTCGTATTTCTCGCTCGAAAATCGCCAAGGTGGCCTCAAGCCGCTTGAGCATTTCATCGCTAGACCCGTTCTGCACTGCGTATATCGGTACATCATTGAGTTCTAAAGTGTAGGGCAGTCCCACCATAGGTCCGAACTTGGTGCGGATCCAAAATGGTAAATCATCGAGAGCCCAGTCGTGCAAAAACTCAACACCACTGGCCTTGAGAATATCAACCGTATTCGCGCTCTCTCCAAGGCCGGGCCCCAGCCAAGCGCGAGGCCTCCGGCCTGATACCTGTTCAAGTCTTGATAGACTACGATCTATGACTTCCGCTTCGTCCTCTACCTGCTTCAAGGACTGCTGAAACCAGCCGTGACCAACAAGCTCCCAATCGCTAGCGATTATAGCGTCCATCAACTTTGGATACACATCGGCCACTTGCGCGTTTATGAAGGCCGAAGAGCAAAGTTTGCGCGCTTGCAGCATCGTCATCAATCGCGGTACGCCGCAGCGTAGACCGTACTCAACCCAGCTAAAATTTGGAACGTCCGGTGGTTCTATCTGAGCACCATGAGGGGGTGGCACAATCCCTCGCGGCATGGGCCGATCAAACGGCCAATATTCAATGTTGACCGCCAGATGTACGATGATCGGCTTTCCGTTTGGCGGCTCAAGAGACTTGCGCGCGCTCGAAAGCTCGAATGGGATACGCGGATTTGACCACATCTCTTTTCCCCAACAGAATGTCATTTGGTGTGGATGCGAGCGGCGGACCGCTGCCAACCGACACAGACTGATTGACCGGTCGAAATTGAGCGAATGTCATCGCGTCCACCTGAGATCGCACGAACAACCAATTCTTTTCCATTGCTTAGCTCGACGATATGAGTTGTGGTCAAGCCAAGATATACGCGCTCACGGTATACGGCAGAAAGTCGAACGTCCGAGGAGGAAAACCCCGTCTCGTCCTTCTTCAATCGCAACAACTCCGAGCGCAGAGAGACTGCTACAGCCTGCCCCGTTGTGACGTCCGCATGCCGTCGTTCCGCAAAAAAGCTATCCCCATCCACCTTCAGCTGCACGCGCTTATCCTCAACTGCCACCACATACGCATCGATAACATTATTTTCGCCGACGAAATCCGCTGTGAACCGCCGTTGTGGCGCTTCATAGATGTCTTGAGCACGCCCTTCTTCGACCAAACTGCCATCAGCAATTAGAGCAATGCGGTCAGCGACAGTCATAGCTTCTTCTTGGTTGTGCGTCACATGAACGAAGGTGATTCCAACCTGCTCTTGCAGATGCTTCAACTCGAGGCACATATCTTTACGCAGCTTGGCGTCGAGCGCCGCCAGTGGTTCGTCCAGCAAGAGGATGTCCCGATCCAAGACGAGAGAGCGAGCCAATTGGACGCGCTGCTGCTGCCCTCCCGATAATTCGTGCGGCTTGCGGTTGTCGTAACCTTTCAGACCCACCATTTCCAGCATGGCGCTTGTCTTGTCCTTAATCTCGTCACGTGGCCGTTTCGTCAAAGACAGACCGTAACCAACATTGCCGGCAACGGTCATGTGTGGAAACAGTGCATAGCTTTGAAAGACCATTGATGTTGGTCTCTTCTCCGGCGGCAATTGTGTGACGTCGCGCCCATGAAGAAGAACACGCCCAGACGTGGGCCTGTTAAAGCCACCAATCGTTCGGAGCAACGTCGTCTTCCCGCCACCACTGGGGCCGAGAAGAACAAAATATTCTCCGGCAGCGATAGAAAGATCAACACCACGCAGCGCCTTTACCGGTCCATAGTGCTTCGCAAGACCGTAAACCTCAACCGCTGGAGTGGGAGTTGAATTCGATGGTGGTGTTAGGACTGATTTGGGCAGCGATGTCGATGTCATGATATCTGGTGCCGGTGCTTTTTTGTTGCTGTCGCGTATATCATGTCTGTGACTCTGCCTTGCCTCTGGCATCCCTTTCCAGTCGCTCCGCTCGGAAGAGCGTAATCACGATCACCCCACCGATGACAGCAATAGCGACACAACTCACGAAGCTGCTCATCGCGTAGGACTGCTCCGACATACCTTCATTCAGCATTTGCGATACGAGAACTGTCGTAAACGTATCGAACCCGCCCTTCAGCAAGCTGGTCCGCGTATATTCGTTGAAGCACAAGATGATGCTAAATGCGCAAGCACTGAAAACGCCTGCGCGGATCTGAGGAAACTCGACATCCCAGAACGCACGCCACCCTGTAGCGCCGCATGCCCGTGCTGCCTCGGTCTGCTGATCGCGATAGCGACCCATAGTAATTAGCACAACAATGAAGGCATAAGGCAAAGTGTAGATTATGAGGCCGATCCAAGCTGTCGTAAACCCGAGTTCGAACCACCCGTAGAACCATTCGTTGCCGAGAGTGTCGCTAAACCACTCAAACATTTGGTTCAAATTCTTGAAATAGACAAGCAGGGCAGAACCCATAATATCTGAGGCCACGAAAAGCGGAGACAAGAGGAGAAAAACTGTTGCAACCTTGTAGGTGGTAAACTTGTAGTGTTTCGCCGCAAGGACTGCCATCGGTAGGACAACCAACGTGGTCGAGACAGCAAGCGCCAGAGTCCACGCGAGTGCCTCGAGCATGAGGTTATCGCTGAAGATTACGCCGTACCACTCAAGTGTGAAAACGTACTGATTGGCACCGAATCCATTTTCATTAAACGAAATGTATATAACGTAGAAAACGGGGCTCATCAACGCAACGACAACCAGGAGCAGGTACGCCCACTGGAGACGGTATAGCCAGGGATTTGCGTAATCGTCGTGCACCGCCACACCCTCAACTGATCGGACTGAGAATGCGGGTTAAATCAAATAGGCGGTGCCCCACATACAACAGGAGCATAAGCGTCGCCGTCATAATCGCACTGACGGCCATGGCCAACGGAAAATCGAGAGCCGCAATCGCTTGCGTCGCAATCAATCCAGCATTTACTGCACCGGGACCACCGAGAATGTTGGGCAGCAGCGCAACTCCGATGCCATTTACAAAGATGAAGACGCTGCCCGCAAAAATCCCTGGCGCCGCTAGAGGCAATATAACATCAACAAAGGTACGCCACGTTCCGCTGCCAAGGTCATCACAGATTTCAAATATGTACCTTGGGACTGCTTCCATCGCAAGGAAACCTGAAAACACTACGAATGGCAGAAACGAGAGGACTTCGCCAATAATCACGCCGGTCGGCGTGTACAAGATGGAAGTGACCGGCTCTGAGATAACACCTAAATCCATGAGCGTTTTGTTCACAAGGCCGTTTCTTTGCAGTACTGGTCGCAGCGCGAATATGCGAATGACCTCCGATACCATGAACGGCAAGATAAATAACAAAACAACCCGATGCTGGGCCACCTGCGGAACCTGACGGCGTACGAAGACAGCTATCGGAAATCCGATGACCAGGCAAATAAGTACGGAGATCAAAGAATGGTACATTGACGCGAGAAAATTCCACAGTCGCGCAGAAGTAAAAAAATTATTGTAGGCAAAGAGCGTAAAGCCAGGCTCCATCCAAAACTGTGTACGCTCGAACACGCTCCAAACTGCTGTCAAAAGCATAGGAAGCGCGAAGAATGCGATCATGAAGACGATTGGAATATAGAAAGGCCACTTGTGTGTCCCTATTTTAGTCCAAAAGTCTGACCACGTGCTCCCGATGACCAGTGGCGGTTTGCCATCGGGAGATCGTCGTTTGATGGAATTCTGTGACATCATGCGTGTGTGCTTTTCTCAGGAGTTACGCGGCTTGGACACGCGCCCACCAATCCTGATATTCGCGGATGTGCTTCGGAAAAACATTCTGCCAGGAGTTACCCTTTACGGCGTAGCGAGCTTGTTTATTGGCTAAGCGCTGTTTCACCAGCTGTCGCGTTGCCTCGTCAAATGCGTCAGGATTGGCGTCAATGTATTCATTTACGCCGGTCATTTGCGGGGCAAAACCAAAAGTCGCAAGCGTTCGTGAGCCAAACCAAGGCGACAAATAGACATTCATCAATTTGTAGAATGCATCCTCCTGCCCTCGCTTCTGGCCGCCCGCCGTGAGCATAAAGACATTATTCCAAGTCTGGTGACCTTCCTTCATAGTTCCATAGCGAATGTCTTTGCCACTCTTCTTGGCGGCAACGATCTGAACCGGCTCCCAACATGAAGAAACTAGCACTTCTTCGGACGCAAGCAGACTGACACCATTTTGAAAACCGTCCCAGAATGTCCGAAACTGTCCCTTCTTTTTTTGGTCAATGAGGAACTGACAAACACCCTTTACCTCGGACGGGGTCATGTCAGATGGATCTTCGATGTCCTGCTGGCCCGACCGTCTGAGGTAAATTGCTGTGTTCGTCAATGTCGGGCCAAAGTCATTTTGCATCGCTGCACGGCCTCTAAATTGTGCATCGAAGAGCGCCGCCCAAGAGTCCAGATCCGCATTGATTTCGCTGTGGTTGTAGGCAAGCGAGTCGGCGTTCGATATGTAGGGCACCGCCACAACCTTACCCTTGTAGCGAATGGTACCGGCCGCCGAACCGCCCTCATTATAGACATCCAAGATGTTATTCCAGTTTGGAATTTTTGAGACATCAAGTGGTACGATAACCTTTTGCGACGCGAGCGCATCTTCCATACCACCGCCGTTGTCCGTCATAGCGTCATAGAGCTTGTTGCCATCACCAACGACCATCTTTTGAATGGCTTCGTCTGCCCGAGCGCTCTTGGCATTGTACGCAATTGGGATGCCTGCTTGCTTAGACATTGCGCTCCAATCCTTGGCGCCGACCTTGGCAATGCCTATTGTCCAAAGTCTAAGCGGTTCCGCCGCACGCGCAACGCTTCCAATCAAACCGGCCGTTGCCAGCATTGCAGCTCCACTGCCTGCCGTCGCGAGCAAATGGCGTCGTGAGTACTTCTGAAGTGCCATGGCGGTTTTCCTCGTATCCATATTTATTCCAATTCCTGGTGATGCAGACCTGGTGATGCAGATTGGACGCCAATGCAGCAGAGGCAAACCGCCGAGCCGACCAACTTCCCGTTCTCATCCAGAACATATAGAGTTCAGCCATTGTCAACGCGTGTTCAGTTCTTGTCATTGTTCTTGTCATTGTTCTTGTTATTGTTATTGGCGCAATAGTGTAGGCCGAGTTCGATTGCGGATGCTAGCTGCAATTCTCGGCAGACGGCGAGGAGCATGTTACAATCCTGAGTTTCAAACTTAACATATGCGCGGGCGCGGCGCAGCGAATTAGATTATCTGCGCAACACATTGCATCAGGAAATCGCATTGGGGATTTCTACCATGGCACTCCGCTATGAATGGCCGAACAACGCAAAGCTAGCCTTGTCTATTGTCGTCAACGTCGAAGAAGGGGCGGAAATGTCGCTGGCAGAAGGGGACAAGAAGCCCGAGCCGGTCGACGAGTTAGGTATCGCTCTCCAAATCCCTATTCGCAATTACGTTAATGAGAGCAACTACCAGTATGGAATAAACGCTGGCGGACCACGTGTACTTGATCTGCTCAGCGCCAACCAAATCCCGACCACCTTTACCGCGGCCGCAGTCAGCCTAGAGCGCGCTCCCAAACTGACAGAGCGCATAGTAGCCGACGGTCACGAGGTTTGCGCCCATGGCTGGCGATGGGTACACCAGTTTTCGTTCAAGGAAGACAAAGAGCGGGACTTTATTCGCAGCGCGGCAGACTGCATCGAGCGCTCGACAGGCACCCGTCCAGCTGGATGGCTCAGCCGCTATCTCCATACAGATCGAACGCGTCGTCTGCTCCTAGAAGAGGGCTTTACGTATCATATGGATGATGTCTCCGACGATTTGCCAAAATGGGAACATATTATCATGTCGGATGGCACTTACCGTCCCATCGTCTGTGTTCCGTATGCCATCGATACAAACGATATGAAATTCTGGACGTCTCCGTCCTACACACCCGATCAATGGCTGACCTACCTAGTGAATAGCCTCGACTGGTTGCTTGCCGAGACAGAAACTCAGGGGCCCCGCATGTTGTCGGTCGGCGTTCACCTTCGGATCATCGGGCGCCCTGGTCGAATCTGGGCCCTAGCGAAATTCCTGGACTACGCTAAATCCAAGCCAGGTGTCTGGTTTGCAAAACGTGCAGATATCGCGAGACTGTTTGCGGAACAGAACCCCAAGAATGCACATGCACAGTCGCCGTCCTGATCGCCTGCCGAGATTTAATGCTGCCCGTTGCCAAACTGGCAGACGATGATCCCCGGTCAAAAGTCTTGTTCCGAGAGTAAGTCTTCGACGACTGCCGCGATTTCTAGCAATCGTCGATCTGTTCCTCGCGCCGCCATGATCTGTAGCCCCGCGACCGGCTTGTCCTTTGCCGTCGCCATAGGCAATGAGATGGCCGGTGCCGCTGCGAAATTTGCCAGCGCCGTCAAGTCGGCTTGGTTGTCGGGAGGACGAAAGTTGAGAGGAAAAGGAGCATGCGGCGCGGTCGGAACGATAATGGCATCGCAACAGCACACTACTCGTTCAAAGGCGGCGCCGGCACGACGGACATGCTGGTAGGCTGCGATCCTCTTCTCTTCGGCAACATCACGACCGAAACGCAACATATCCTTGAACTCATCGGACACACCATCCCGCTTAGGCTCAAGCAAATCAGGTAATAACAACGCCGCCTCCGTTTCGGTGACGAGCAGGCCTGCCCTACGCGAACGAGATGGATTCCACCCATCCATATCGACGTCACTAATCGCCACTCCACTATCCGACAGAACTTGTATAACACGCGAAAACGCCCCAGCGACCGATGCTTCAACTGGGACACGTGTCAATTGTTTGGGTATAGCCAATCTCAACTCAGTCAACACTACCGGAGTGCCAGTGGCTGCTGCTTGTAAACCAACCCACTCGGAATCACTGGGATCTGGGGCAAGTAAGGTTTCAAATATCCTGCGGACCGTCGCTACCGAGACGCCGAGCGGTCCGATCGTATCGAGCGATGGACTGAGCTGGCCCAAGCCGCTTCGACCAATAACGCCATAGGACGGTTTAAAACCGACAACGCCACAATAGGCAGCGGGTAATCGAACCGAACCCATTGTGTCGGTTCCCAGCGTTGCATCCACCAAGCCCGCGGCAACTGCGGCTGCAGAGCCGCCGCTGGAGCCACCCGGCGTCAGGCCCAAATACCGTGGGTTTTTGCATTGACCGAAAAACGGATTGTCGGTTGTGGCGCCGAGAGCGCCTTCGTGCATGTTGAGCGTTCCAAGAATAATAGCGCCAGCGCGTTTGAGCTGCGCTACGGCGTGAGCATCGCATTGAGCCAACCGGCCTCGAAAGCACCCGAACCCCATGGTGTGAGCGAGACCTGCGATAGCCAGGTTACCTTTCACAGCCACAAGCAAGCCATCTACCGCACTCAGGCGCGCGCCTTTCGCACAACGCCGATCCGCTGCTTCGGCATCCGCGGAAGCTTCTGCATCCCGAGTTGCAATGAAGATCGATGTTTCCGCGTTGGTGTCCCGAATTCGCTCGAGGGCCGCTTTCGTTCTGGACAATGCGCTTGACTTTTGACTTGACGTCATTCTGGCTCGCCCGACCGCTCATCTATCAGACGGATGGGTTTTTGTCGCGTTTCTAGTCCGGTGGCTTGCGCTGTGGCACCAGGCGGTGCCAGTGACACACCAATCTCAATTCCAAGACGCTCCCGCAGGATCATTTCAATGGCACGTTTTAATTCTTCCCCCAAGTCACTCGTTTCGACCACTACGACCATTTCTTCGCGACCATCCTTGCTCGAGACACGACACAAGTACTCACCTGTTGCCACCGCAAAATTCTGTCCGATGATTTCGCCGATGGCTTGTGGGAATATGTTCACGCCTCGCAGTTTCACCATATTGTCGCTTCGCCCGAGGAACCCTTCCATCCGCCGAAACGGCAGTTCAAACGGATTGGTGTCACCACTGCGCAACCGTGTTACATCATGAGTGTTGAAGCGGATTATTGGGAAAAGATCATCCTTATAAAGGCAAGTACAAACGATATCCCCTAACTCACCGGCCACGACAGGTTCACCAGCGTCAACATCGAGCAATTCGATAAGTTGAGCGTCTTCCAGGATATAGAGGCCATCCTGATCTGGTCCTTCTCCCGCAATTGCACCGGTGTCACCAACACCGTACCAATCGTAGACTGCTGCTCCGCCCCAAGCATCGGACAATGCCGCCCTCCCCACTTTACCAACATGTCCGCTTATCAGTCGCACAGGAATGTCGCGACCTGGCACCACATTGGCCAACTGCGCGACATGGGACAGATGATTGATGTAGTCCGCAAATCCGACAATTACGGTCGCGCCAAAGGAACGCATAAGTTGTATCTGCTGTGTCGATCGAGTTTCGACACCGGTCCCCGCAGTGAGGAGAGTTGCCCCAACCCAATGCAGGACCGTCTCTCGGATGTAGTGACCACCATTGACCATACCATGACCGTAGACCGAATGAATGACATCGCTACTCGTGACACCCTGAAAGGCATAAAGTCGAGCAAGTAGCATTGCCTGCACTTCCCGGCTCTTGGGACCGCATATGAGCGGCTGGGGAACGCCCGTTGTCCCGCTTGTGGTCTGGAGTATCACTGGCGGACGTTCATCGGCGCTATAGGTGCTCAGGCCGTGAAAATCGCCCAACGGTGGAAAGCGCTCGACTGACGCCATCAAATCGTCTTTGCTATAGACCGGCAAGACATGGAGATCATCAATCGATCGAATATCCTCGGGTGCAAGCCCTTTCTCTTGCCACAGGCGTTGGTAGAACGGCACTTTCCAACCGAAAGCAACTATTCGGAGAAATCGCTCGTTCTGTCGGGCACGCAGTTCATCAGCACTCATACCTGCGTACGATTCTAAGAAGGACGGCCCGATAGGATAGTCGGCGTTGAGTGCGTCCAAGTCCAGATAGTCAAAGTAATTCTGCTTCAAATCCGCACCTCCTCGCGACAACTGCGAAATCGGTTTCGGCGCACGCGCCTTTAGACGACCGGGCGTCCTCCACCCGATTCGCTGACGTCGCCTAAGCTAACCATGAAACCCTGCTTATTCTGTCAAACGCATGCTTGTGTTCTACGATAGCTTAAATCTGCTCTTCCGGTCTCGTCGTTAAGCCACTTGACTTGTTCGGCATTTAAAGTTCCGCCATCGGCAGTGGGCTCTACCACTAGCCTATTTCGTTCGTCGTCATCTTCGTCAACAATCCCTACTAAAGGCCGCGGCGCGGCAGAACAAGGTTGCTTCGAGCAAACAACCATATAGATTAGGACCCATGTCACCTCCACGCATCGCTCTTATTCATGCTACGCCCGTGGCAATCTCTCCAATCGGCGAAGCATTCAAGATGTCATGGCCTGAAGCGGAACTCATGAACATCCTGGACGACTCGCTATCGGTCGACCGCTCCAAAACTCCGAACTTGACGAACGAAATGTTTTCCCGCTTCGAAGCCCTTTCTCAGTATGCTCTCATGTCAAATGCTGATGCGATATTGTTTACTTGCTCAGCATTCGGCGAAGCAATTGAAGCGGTTGCCAAGCGCACAGACCGACCAGTCTTGAAGCCGAATGAGGCAATGTTTGAAGCTGCTCTCGCGATCGGCACACGAATTGCAATGATCGCGACATTCGCGCCATCTGTGGCAAGCATGGAAGACGAATTCGCAAACCAGGCCAGGGAACTTAATTGTCCTGCCAGCATTTCCACTGTGCTCGTCGAGAGCGCTATGGACGCGTTACGCCAGAACGATACAGAGATGCACAATCGGCTTGTAGCCGATGCAGCAGAAAGTTTGTTGAGCGCCGAGGCCGTTATGCTGGCCCAGTTTTCTACAGCGCGCGCCGCTCGGGCCGTCCGGGAGCGCACGGATGTACCCGTTTTGACCAGCCCCGATGCGGCAATAGCAAAGCTCAAAAATCTTCTCCTGACAAGGTGAAGGTTATGGTCACCCAACCTGGTCGGTACTGCCCGTCAGGACGGTCACGTGGGTTATGCTGTTGGTTTCATTTTATGTCGATCTCATGCCGGCTGGATAGTAATACATACCCTCACTATCGATTGCTTTAGAGACTGGCCGTTGGCTATCGACTACAGTCTGACCGTGGTGCCTAACCCATCCTGAACAGGGATAGCGTGCTTATGAGGCAAGTCGGCGGTCACCAACGAAAGCCTAGATCGTGGCTGCAGCCGCATAGTCTGCGCGGAGGCCGCGAGTAAGAGATTTGCAATCGTGCAGAAGTATTGACCAGAACCTTTCGAAAATCTCCATCACAAGCATGCACTTCACCATATGAGTGATTTTCCCAAAGAACCAAAAACGTCAGCTATCGAGGCGCCAACTCATGATAAATATCCTAAGTCTCCTCGACCTTGCGCCGGAAGAGGCCACCCAGATCAGAGCCGTATCGTCCGAGGTCGAACTCATTGAAGCCGGCGGTCTGTTCGACGATGAGTATCGTGAGACTTGGCCAGCTTGCACCGTTAGTCGCTACCTTGACACAAACACCGTGAACCGAGGCACGCGCGACGAGCGCGATCTTCTACTCTGGAAAGCCGACATCATCTATGGAGGTTTTCCATTTCCCATCGACGCACGCACGCGTGCTCCAAATCTCAAGTGGTTTCACCAGCGTTCTGCCGGCGCGAGCAATCTGCAAAACGGAGATCTATGGAACAGCTCGGTGGTCGTAACTACTTCCCGCGGGCACACAAATTCACGTGCGATAGCAGAGTATGTCGTTGCCGGAATTCTTCATTTTGCCAAAAGCCTTGACCAAGCTGTTCAAGATCGCGCTACTGGCACGCTCGATCACCGCGCCTATCGACCTCGCCTCGTAGAGAGAAAAACTATCTGTATCGTCGGAACCGGAGGGATCGGGCGCCAGGTGGGAAAACTTTGCGCTGCGTTGGGAATGCGCGTCGTTGGCACGCGCAGAAGCCCAAGCGTTGGAGAGGATCTGCCAGAGGGTTTCAGCGCCCTAGGGGCTCCAGACGATCTCGACCAGTATCTTGCCGAAAGTGACTACATAGCAATCTGCTGCCAATGGACGCCAGAAACTACGCACCTCTTCAACCATGATCGTCTCCAAAAGCTCAAACAGGGCAGCATTCTTGTCAACATCGCACGCGGCGAAATTCTCGATGAACAGGCGCTCGCGAGCGCGCTGGAAAGCGGTCGATTGCGCGGGGTCGTTCTCGATGTGTACGAGGGCGAATTCGAGCGTCGGCCACCTTTAGAACTATGGTGTGATGATCGCATCCTGATCACACCCCACGTATCAGGCTTAAGTGATGATCGTTTGTTGCACGGTGCAATCGATATTTTCTGCGAGAACCTTCGTGCGTTCCTGTCCCGAAACCCCATGCGAAATGTTGTGGACTGGAAGCGCGGCTACTGATAGCGCGATGGGGCAAGGTCCACTTGATTTCGCGCCGCACTCGACTTTTCGAACAAACACCAACCACGGCGGTTTCGGCCGCTGACGCCCGTCAAAGGGGTGCAAGCCCTCACCGCAATTAGGTAGCCATTGCGTGACGGCTACAGTCTTAGAGATCGCATGCGCTGTGTCCCGTCCCTACACACAACGCCTACTGCGGCGCCCGATTGTCCTTCGTACCTTGGAGCGACTGTTCATTTACGCACTAAACGGCAAGCGCCATACCGTCGCGACCGGGGTCCGCTCCCCCATCCCACTTGCCGTTGCATATACGGATAGCGTGGACCCCAGCAAAGACGTAACTAAACGGATTGCGTTCGATGGGGTAGCCCCGACGTTGCAATTCGTCGGTCACAAAATGGGGAATGCGATTTGAGACATCGATCGTATTAGAATTGGCGGTAAATCTAGGCGCCGCAACTGCCTCCGTCATTGTCATGTCGAAATCGATGACGTTCAATATCGCCTGCAATACACCCATTGTGATGTACGTTCCGCCCGGCGCACCGATGACGATGTATGGTTTTGCGTTCTTAAAGACTATGGTTGGGCACATCGCTGTAAAGCGCCGCTTTCCTGGTGCGATCGAGTGCGGTTGATCGGGCCGTGGGTCAAAGGCGCCCATGCAGCCATTGTACATGAACCCAAGTCCGGGACTTACCACTCCAGAGGGCATGCCAAGCGAATGTGTCATCGAGACCGCATTGCCGAGGTCGTCGACCACCGTAACATGGGTTGTATCGCGTGATTCCTCTGGATGGCCTAGCCGCGTCACGTTGCTTTTCTTACCATCTCTTATCCGGCTGGCGATATCACGAGCATAGGCTTTGTCCAAAAACTCAGCTACTGGCACATCTTCAAAGGACGGATCACCCAATTTGCTATCTTTATCAATTGTTGCGACTTTCATCGCTTCGGCCACCGTGGCAACATATTTGGAGCTATTGTGACCGAACGATCTCAAGTCAAATTGCTCTAGTATATTCAGCATCTCGATGAGCATAATTCCGCCGCCTGGCGGTTGATTGGTAGCAATCTCGTAGTCGCGATAGCGTCCCCAAACAGGGTCGTTGCGAACCGTCCGGTAGTTCCTAAGGTCATCCAGCGCAACCAAGCCGCCATTCGACTGAATATCGCGTACCATTTCTGTGGCAAGATCACCTTTATAGAAGATGTCAGCACCGCCCTCGCGGACACGCTCCAAGCTTCGCTTCATGTCCATGTTGGTGACGCGCGTGCCCACTGGATACGGCCTGTCGCCATCGAGGTAGATTGCGCGACTCGCGGGGCTGTGGCGCAACTTGTCTAGCATCGACATTCGACCCATCGTGTTAGGAGCACTCCAGAACTCGTCGACGTGAGGACGTACAACGAAACCCTTCTTTGCGTGGTCAATTGCTGGCTGAATGATGTCAGGCCACGCCATGGTGCCGAATTCTGTAACTGCCTCGTAGAAGGCTTTGAGACTGCCCGGCGTCATGATCGATTGATAGCCGCACTCGTTGGCACGATCCTTAAGAATAAACCCGAACCCGTCCCGAGATTGAGCTGCAATTTGATCAACCCACATATCGGCACTCGCAGCCGCGGGCGCCGTAGTATGAAAATCAATATAGCCGTGATGGCCTTTGTCGGGCAGAAAGAGCTGCAGCGAACCAAACCCAGCCAATCCGCACATCAAAGGATCAACAACAGTCTGAACCAGAGCGCAAACTATTGCTGCATCGACAGCATTTCCGCCTCGCTTTAGAGCGAGCGCGCCAGCTTCGACTGCTTCGGGTTGCGGCGCACATACCATCCCTTTAGTCATTGTTATAACGATACTCCAGCTCTGCAATCTCTCGGTTGCGCTCTTGTGGGATTGCGCGGAATGGCGTTACCATTACGAACACTCCGAGGCGCACAATGGCGCGGCCCTTGATGAGCAAGGCTAAGTTTATAAACACTCTGCAAGAGGCAGCAAACCGTGAGCAACATTAGAATTGAAGTTTTGTCGCGTGACGTCGTCGCGGGTGAGATTGCTCAGCCAATCAAGTGTATAATAGCGGAGATACGACCACGTGAGCCCGAACGTCACCTCGTCTGCGTCGGTCCAACTTGATGTCGAATTTGTCAATCTAGGGAATAAGCGCTGCCCGTGGATCCTGCTGGTGCGAAAAACCCGATCCCGAGTCATTGGGAGGAGATTGCCAAAGTCCATGGCCGGGGGGAGGGGGGTGATCGCAGACAGGCCGACACCTTCGAGATATTGTCTATCACGTGTATGTTCGGCTAGGGTCCGCGTCCGAGGTTGATCCGCAATCCAAAGAAGCGCCATGCCACAAATTGAATATTTCTATTCTGCACACTCCGCGTTCGCCTATATCGGTTCTGCCCGGTTGATGGATATTGCACGTGCATCGGGGCGCGAAATTAAGCATAGACCAATAGACCTTCGTCCCGTCATGCAATCCGCCCGCGGTGCCGGATTTTCCGGCTTTTCCAATGCACATCGTGATTACTTCTTCGGACGTGAAATTGAACGTTGGTCAGAGTATCGCAACGTACCGATTGTGCCCTATCGACCGAGTCATCATGACAATAGTCTTGCGCTCGCGAGCGGCATGATTATCGCCGCGACAGAAGGCAACATCAATGCCGACAACCTCGCCCATCTAATCCTGGAAGCGCATTGGCGCGACGATGCAGATCATGCAGACCCGAAAACCTTGGCAGAAATCGCCTCGTCTGCTGGTTATGATGCGACTCAACTATTAGATCGCGCTCTCGAAGAGAACATCCAAGCAAAATTTCGAGCGAACACCGCGGAAGCCATTAGGCGCAGTGTATTTGGGTCTCCCACCTATTTCGTGGACGGAGATATGTATTACGGTCAGGATCATCTGGAACTGCTAGAACGCGCCTTGCAGCGCCCTTTTGGAGGACATTGGCCACGGCACAATGAACAATAGGGATGGACAATTAGCGACGAGCGAAACGAGGGCTTCTCCAATGAAGCTGACTCGATCCTTTAGATCTCGCAGCGAACGGCAACATGTATAGCGCGAAGGACAGCTGCCACTCGACCGCCTCCAAGGCCTTGAACTTTGACCACTACCACAGGAGGAACACTATGATTCCCGACAAGCTAATTCCGACAACGGTTGCTGGGAGTCTGCCAAAACCGATGTGGCTGGCCGAGCCAGAAAAGCTTTGGGCTGCATGGCGCTCTGAAGGAGACGCCCTAGAGGAAGCGAAGCGCGACGCTACATTGGTCTGGTTAAAGCTGCAAGATGACGCCGGAATCGATATCGCATCCGACGGCGAGCAATTTCGCAGGCATTTTGTCCATGGTTTTCTTGAAAGCATCGACGGCATCGATTGGGAGAAAAAGACGACCATGGGTATTCGGGACAATCGCTACGAAGCCGAAGTACCGACAGTGACGTCCTCCGTTCGCAGGTCGCGTGCAATCCACGCCGACGACATCCGATTTACGCGCGCACACGCCCATAAAGGATTGAAGTTTACACTTCCTGGCCCAATGACCATCTGCGATACAATTGCCAATGCCCACTATGGCAATCGAGCAGACATGGCCATGGCCTTCGCCAAAATTCTTAACCAAGAAGCGCGCGAGATCGAAGCTCTCGGTGTTGATGTCATTCAGTTTGACGAACCAGCTTTCAATGTCTTTATGAATGACGTGAAAGACTGGGGCATTGCGGCTCTGGAGGAAGCGGCTAAGGGACTACGCTGCAAAACGGCAGTCCACATTTGCTACGGTTATGGGATCGAAGAAAATTTGCGATGGAAGGAAACTTTGGGTTCCGAATGGAGGCAATACGAAGAGATTTTTCCTGTGATCAACGAGAGCACTATCGATCAAGTCTCGCTGGAATGCCAAGGCTCCAATGTACCAATCGATCTCATTCGCTTGCTAGACAACAAGACCATACTGGTAGGGGCGATCGATGTTGCGACAAACACCATAGAGACGCCGGACGCAGTTGCATCTGTCTTGCGAGAGGCAGCCAAACACGCCGACCTTGACCGAATTCAAGCCTGTACAAATTGTGGGATGGCACCCTTGCCGAGGCACGTTGCCGTTGCGAAGTTGCAAGCACTGGGTGCGGGAGCAGTGGAGGCCCGCACGCAATTTAGTTGATGGTGGCTGGACTTTGCAATTCCATGTCGCATACGCCCGCCGCTACGCATTTTGGTCCCAGTTTGGATCGTCGCTAGGGCTCAAAGGCACATCACCCTCAAGCAATCCGCGCCCTGGAACGAAATTGACTTCCAGCCGTATTCCATCTGGATCCTCGAACACAAAATAGTAGTATCCGGGAGCCCACTCACGTTCTTCCGGACCACGATCGATGTAAGCTTTCATCGCGCGAACTTTGGCTGCTATCGCATCAACATCATCTCGCGACCGTGCGCGAAAACACAAGTGATGTAGGCCCACCCGGTTCTGCACAAAACGCTCACCCTCTTGTTCTGGCGCGCAGCGCTGTATACCTAGCGCAGTTCTGCCACCGACGTGGTAAAGAAAATTGTTGCCGTCGTAGACCTTTTTCATTCCAAGAAACGGACACAATTCCTTATAGAAGGCGCGCGCCTTCTCCCATTGACCAATAGAGAGGATCACGTGCGCCATTCCGTTTATCTCAGGCATGAATTGAACTCCGACTCATTCTCAATGCCCCGAATTCTTTGCACGAATTCGTACTATTTTCATAGTGATTAAAAATTCGAAAAGCCTGACCACTTGAGAACCTGGCCACTTGAGAACCTGGCCAC
>JBPCWA010000036.1:0-6734 GCA_051009975.1 Hyphomicrobiaceae bacterium | reverse complement strand
GTTCAAAACTGTACTGGAACAAACTGGCGCGCAACCCAGTGAGATTGTTTTTCTGGCACACAGTACGACACAGGCAACAAACGCTTTGCTTGAAGGGGATGTAGCAACGGTCGGCATACTTGGTATGGCGGCTCCTGCCGCAGCCTCCCTTGCGGAGCCGCAAGTGCGGATTTGCAACATGCAGCTCGAGGCGGGGCGTGTCCTGCCTACGGCCAATAGGTTTGTTGTTACTGCAGCTCAGTCCGATAACTCCGAATTGGAGCAAGCTATCGATGAATTGATTTCCGAGGGCGCGGATGTCATCGTTGCATCCAGTGCGTTTGGCGTTGACACCCAAGATGCCGAGGAATCGATCCGGAGCTTGTGCGCGCCACGTGGCGTTCTTACTACCTGTGGACACGAAATTTCCCGCCTCTACGGATTGCGGCGGCGGACGCAGACGGCGGTCATTAACGCTTCAATTCTTCCCAAGATGGCGGAGACAGCCGCTTTGACGGAAGCGAGCGTGTGCCAGGCTGGAATCGATGCACCACTTATGATCATGCGCGGTGACGGCGGTGTCATGAGCATAGGCGAAATGCGGCGACGGCCCGCGATGACGATGTTGTCGGGGCCGGCTGCCAGCGTCGCCGGAACCTTGATGTACCTTCGCGTTTCCGATGGCATCTACTTCGAAGTTGGTGGCACGTCGACCAATATCGGTGTCGTAAGAGACGGCCGACCGGCCGTCTCTTATGCAAGGGTTGGCGATCACGAGACATATATTCCTTCACTCGACGTACGTGTTCTCGGCATAGGGGGCGGCAGTCTCATCCGCATCGAGGGGGTAAAAATCACCGATGTAGGTCCACGGAGCGCCCACATAGCTGGACTCGATTACGCGGCCTTTGCCGAGCGTTCTCATTTCGACGATGCGACACTTGAACTGTTCCAGCCAAGTCCGGGCGATAGTGGTGACTACGTGAGGATCCGTTCGCACTGCGGAGCGCTGTACGCGCTAACGACGACATGCGCCGCTAATGCATTAGGCATTGTTAATCCTGGCGTGCACGCGCACGGCAATCCGGAGGCCGCTCGAGCGGCAATGAGCGTGTTGGCGCGCCATCTGCGGCTGTCCGTGGCGGATGCCGCTAGACAAATCCTGGAATGTGCTTGCGAGAAACTGCAACCCGTATTTCATGATTTCACCCGAGATTACCGGCTCGACCCAGAGGAAACCATGCTGATTGGCGCTGGAGGAGGCGCAGGCGCATTGGTGCCATTCTGTGCCGAACGCGGCAAACACCCCTATCAGATAGCAACGGATGCGGAGGTTATCTCATCAATCGGCGTTGCATTGGCGCTCGTGCGCGATGTGGTGGAACGAGTAATTCCGCACCCGAAGCCGGCAGACTTCTTGGCTATTCGCAATGAGGCTAAGGCGTCTATCTTGAAGCTTGGTGCCGATCCCAAATCTGTAGATGTGACTGTCGAAATTGATCATGCGACTCAGCGAATCCGAGCCACTGCCGTTGGTGCAGCTGAAATGCGCGCGCGCGATATTGATGGTGCTATTACGCTGGGCGAAGCGCGCTCGATTGCGGCTCATTCCATGGATCTGTTGCCGCGCGAGGTGGAGTTGGCAGGAGCCACATCATATTTCCGTGTCTTTCGCTCGCTCAATCAAGACACTGGCCTTGTTCGGGTTGTTGACCCCGAGGGCACAATTCGATTGCGCCGACGCGGGGCCAGCGTTACGGCCACGATTGCACGTGACGCAGCTTCAATGATTGCCCAGTTGTCGGCAGTGCCTGGCCAGGCGAGTCTCTCTTGGTCTGAGGCTGACGACTTACTCATGCTGCACGATCGCCATCTCGTCGACCTCTCCGGTCTTGACACAGTCGATCAGATAGGGGCGCTGGCGCAAGCGGAATTGGCGGAAATTGAGCCGACCGAGCCGGTCTTGTTGATCATGGCGACCAACAATCGTAGGGGCGACGCTGGCATAGGGCGCTAGAGCCAACCGTAATCAGCGCGATTTTTTTCGAAAGCTGCAACTTCATCTTCAAATTGCATTGTCATGCGAAGATCGTCGATGCCGCGTACCATTCGATATTTGTCAAAAGGTGCTATGTTGAACGTGATCGTCGCACCATCGTGCCCGGTTACTGTTTGTTGTTCGAGATCGATGGTGATCTCAGCGCCCGGTTGCTCGTGCATGCGCGCGCGCAGACCATCGCAGGTCTCTTGCGAAAGTTGGACGGGCAATACACCCTGCTTCATGCAATTGTTGTAGTGGATATCCCCGAAGCTGGGGGCAATTACTGCGCGAATTCCATTTTCGATCAGGACGTAGACGGCGTGCTCGCGCGACGAACCGCAGCCCCAATTTCGATTGGCTATGATGATCCTTCCATTTCGATAGGGTGACCTATTGAATATAAAGTCCTGCTTTTCGCTTCCGTCACTGTTGAAGCGCAAGTCGTGAAACAGGTACTTGTGATAGTCGGAGTGGGTTCTCGGTTTGCGCAAGAACCGGGCAGGAATGATCTGGTCTGTATCGCAGTTCACGATATCGATCGGAATACCCACGGACTTAAACGTTGTGAAGGGCTCCATGTCAGGCATCTTTCATCATTGCTCGCACGTCTGTTAGGCGTCCCGTGACGGCCGCGGCGGCGGCCATAGCAGGACTGACCAGATGGGTGCGGCTGGCCGGACCTTGACGACCTCTGAAGTTACGATTGCTAGTTGACGCCGATCGTTCTCCTGGCTTTAAAAGATCGCCGTTCATGCCCACGCACATCGAGCAACCGGGAAGTCGCCAATCGAACCCGGCAGCCGAAAAAATGCGATGCAAACCCTCCGCTTCGGCCTGTTTTTTTACAAGACCGGAGCCCGGGACCACAAGCGCGGGAACAACCGCCTTGCGTCCGCTCGCCACTTTCGCTGCCGCGCGAAGGTCCTCGATCCGTGCGTTTGTGCATGCTCCAATGAAGACCTTGTCAATCCGGATGTCCGATGCCAGCGTGCCCGGTTTTAGGTCCATGTATTCGTAGGCTTCGTTCATCGCCAGTCTTCGGTCCAATTTTGGCTCGCTGTTCGGGTCGGGAAGTCTCTCGGTTATCTGTACGGCATCCTGCGGACTGTTACCCCAGGTCACCATTGGCGCAATGCTAGCTCCATCTACATCTATTTCAGTGTCGAATAGGGCGTCGGTATCCGTTGATAGGCCCGACCAAAAATCCAATGCCTGGTCCCACTTTTCGGAAGGTGGAGCGAAGGGGCGAGACTTGATGTAAGAGAACGTTTTGTCGTCGGGGGCCACCAGACCGAAGCGGCTGCCGGCTTCGATGGTCATGTTGCACACCGTCATGCGAGCTTCCATCGACATGTCCTTGATCACCGAACCAGAATACTCAATCGCATAACCGGTCCCGCCGGACGTGCCGATCTGGCGAATGATGGACAAAGCGATGTCTTTGCCGGTAACGCCGAATCCGAGGTGGCCGCAAATATTGATGCGCATAGTTTTGGGCTTGGATTGCCAAAGAGTCTGCGTCGCAAGAACGTGGGTCACCTCCGTTGATCCGATGCCAAATGCGATACACCCCAATGCCCCATGTGTAGAGGTATGGCTGTCGCCGCAAACCAACGTTGTGCCAGGAAGAGTAATGCCCTGCTCCGGACCAACGACGTGCACTATCCCCTGGCGATTGTCATCCCAAGGGAAGAATGTAATGCCGAACTCTTCGCAGTTTGATTTGATCGCCATCAATATCTGTTTGGTGCGTGGGTCGTCGGTTCCATCAAGATGACGGGTGTGGGTCGGAATATAATGATCTGGCGTCGCAAATGTTTGGTTCGGTTGGCGCACCTTCAGTCCGTACTCGCGCAATCGATCAAACGCCAAAAACGATCCGTCATGGCAAAGGTGTCGGTCGATGTAGAGCAGCGTCTTCCCGAACTTTTCTATAACGACGTGGCGATTCCAGATCTTTTCGAAGAGTGTTGTGCCCGGCAATTGTGACTCCTTCCAGGGAGTATGGGGATGGTTCTGCCGAATGGGCTGCGCCAAATCGGCTTGCATTGGACCCAATGCCATTTCCAATTATGGAGCGAGCGGAGCGAGTTGCAACTTAACCGTAGTAACCATGCCATTTCCAATGTGATCTCCCGCCGGTCGCTACCTAAGGATTGTAGACTTGTCTGTGAAGATGAACGGCATGATTGTCCCAATTCCAAGTATGGCGGCGCGGTAAACGCCTCTTGCGTCCATTGGTGGACAGGACCGCGACGTCACCACTGCCGCCTGTCACAACGAACGCGTGGGGTTGGGCGCTGGAGGCAACGCCAGAGGCATCAGCATGGGAGTGGATGGCTCGGAGCTTCCGAGTTGAAACATCGATGATAACAGCTTTCTGACCACGAGAGGACGTAAAGGCTGCTGTTTCTCCGCTGCGGTCGACGGCAATTGAACTGACATAGTGGCGTAGAGCACGTGCTACGTTGGGGTCATAATCATTGAGTTGGAGATCTTGGCCGAGGCGATGAAATCCGATGAGACCGACTTTCGCCGATTTAGGGCCCTTCTGTTGACAGCCGAACACTACGGTGTCTCGAGCTGCCATTTCCAAATGCCTAATCGACAACTTGTGCAATTCAGGTGGCAACTTTTGAGACTCCATCAAGTCACCAGTCTGACTATCAACGTAGACGATCGAGGGCTCCATGCTGCTTAAGTTCATCGGGCGCCGACCAAAGTCAGGGTGCGTGACGATGCCGCCGTTGGCCACGACAAGTGTTCGTCCGTCTTGAAGCAAATTTATGTCGTGGGGACCCACGCCGTAAGATGGCAATTCACCAATTCGGTGATATTCGTCAGTAGCATCCCAGATGCCAATGCACCCACGGCTGCCTTCGAAATCGTTTTCCGTGGTGTAGAGGAGACGGCCGTCGGGTGAAAACACGCCATGACCATAGAAGTGGCGGTTCGCGGGCGTCGACAATAGCGTGGGGGGCTGGGAATTATCGGTTGAGAAAGCTACCGCGAAATTACCAGGGCGGCGGGCGAATGAGACGCAGGCTCCTGTGGCGGAACTAACGGCGATGTCGTGACCACGACCGGGCAATGCGACCTGACGCAATATACCCCTTTCGATGCTGTAGAGAACGGCTGCGAACTCTTTGTTGGCCGTGCGAACATTTGCGGCCAATATTGATTGGTTCGCCGCGGCAAGCGCGGGCGGTCGCCAGCCTGCAGTTGACAGCTGTGCTGCGATGCCAGCGAGTAGCGCCCGACGATCAATCTCCATCCGAAGCATTGAACCCTATAGAAAGACCGGCCGCGCGTTTCATAGCGGCGACCGACTGAGTGCGAATGTTCTTCAGCGGGAATCCTACTAGCATGAGGTTCCGACGTACGTCAGGTCTCGCAAAGACGTCATTTCGGTTGGTAAGTGCCCTAGCGGCCCGGATTGTCAAGTCAAACTCACTCTTCAAACTGGACATTATGCCGATTGCGATCGGTCCCTGATCCTGGCTCTCAAGATAGGCATTTGCGAGACCTCCGCGGAAGAGAAGGTCGCGTGCAGATACAATGTTTGCTGCGATTAACGTCATCGACAGATTGCTGCGCCAAAGGATCGGCTTTGTTTGTTGGCGCCGGTTGCGACCAAAGCCGAGAGGAGGTGCAATGCGGCGGTCGCGGACGGACTCGAGGCTCTGATCCAAAGCCTTCACAAGTTCACGTGTTGTTTCCTCGTCGGATAGGTACGCTGGATTGTTTGGCCCAGGTCTCAACCATATCCTCGCGAAAGCCCCACCGGGCACCCAGCTTCTGACAATCTGATCCACTATATTGCCTAGGTTCTGAGTAATCGCACGGAGGTAGGTGCACCTGTAGGTCATTGCATCGGAGGTTGGCGTTTCCGATCCGGATCGCCGCTCATAGAGAATATGCTCCATGGCGGTGAGCCCTTGTACAGCCACGCTTTTCTTGGACAGTTTCGCAGGGCTTGTGGCAGACATGTCGCCGGCGCGGAGAAGTCGCATGACCTGCCTGCGGCCAATGCCTTTGCGGTCAGGCCAATAGAAAATTCGCTCAAGTCGGTTCGCATTTGCAACCGGCCCGAACTGTATGATTTCGATGCCGCCCCAGGCGACAATCGTTGAACGAAATGCCACCCGCGCGCGTCTGAATGATACGACCTTCAAGTTCGAACAGTCGGCGTTCAGCTCATTGCGGAGGTGATCTATGGTTTTTGCGAAATTGCGGTAGCCAGGAAGGATAAATGCAGTCCGAGCCGTTTCGGCAAGAGCCCGATGGTCGAATTCGGCAGAGTGTAGCGCGGATGGTTGAACTATGATCGCCAGGCAAAATATTGCGAGCACAAACCTGGCCCGAGAGGCAAATGATGATGTTGCTATCATATTTGTCTCAGGGTGGTCTGAGTGTAATTGAGCCCTCGCGTGTCCACAATACTGATCCAATTTACGATTCCGCTTTGCTTAAACTTCGCCGCCGATCAAGATGCTGCCAACCCTTGCGTCACTACCCCAGACGTCGTTGTGCCCCAGCGCTCTCGATACGCAGATCACTGTGCAGCGACGGTGGGACTGCAGATTATCGATCAAGCTAGACCGACAGCTGCGCCGGCCAGCTGAGCTCGTCTTTCATCTGTTAAGAGATCTCGGCCAAGGATGTCAAACAAAACCCAAAACTGTGATCAATATCAATACCTTGAGTGCCTTTT
>JBPCWA010000035.1:0-4967 GCA_051009975.1 Hyphomicrobiaceae bacterium | reverse complement strand
TTTTAGACCTTTCTGCGTGCAATGCTCGCCCGAGTGTCGGTGATGTCGTACGTGTGATTCCCAATCACGTTTGCGTAGTCGTCAATATGGTCGATCGTGTCGTCGCTGTGCGCGGAAATCGTATTGTGGAGGTGTTGACTGTGGCGGCGCGAGGATGCTTGGTCTGATCCTGGTTTGTGGTTGTGACTTGAATTCGAAACTAGCCTGAGAGAAATTTGCCACTGATCATCTTGGCCGAACTGAGTGGTGCCTTCACACTTCGGTGGTGCCTTCACACGTCGGTGGTGCCGCCGACATCGTCATTGCAGACACGGGTGCACTCCAGACACGGGGGCATTGTAGACACGGGCGCTGAGCCGCGACGGTCGTGGCATCGACAGGCTGCATTGTGTTAAACTTCTCACCGGCATGGCAAAATAATAATTGGCGAGGAGACGAGCGTGGAATTCGATCTTGTAGTCAAAGGCGGGCGTTTGATTGACCCGTCCCAGGATATCGACGACTTCCTGGATGTCGCTTTTCGCGATGGAAAGGTGGCGGGCGTCGGCACTGATCTTGGCGCACGCGCCGCGGAAGTGCGCGACATAAGTGGTAATATCGTTACACCAGGATTGATCGACTTACACACGCATGTGTACTGGGGGGGGACGTCACTCGGGATCGATGCCGAGGAGTTTTGCCGTACGAGCGGGGTGACAACGGCCGTCGATACTGGCAGCGCCGGCCCTGGCAACTTTCTTGGATTTCGCAAGCACGTAATTGAGCCTTGCGAAGTGCGGATCCTGGCGTATCTGCACGTCTCTTTTGCAGGCATTTATGCCTTTTCAAACAACACCATGGTTGGCGAGAGCGAGGAAATTCGCATGTTGGCGCCGTCCGAGTGTGCTGCGGTGGCGGATGCCAACCGCGATGTACTTGTCGGGATTAAGATCCGAGTTGGACGTCATGCCTCCGGGACTCAAGGGTGGAGCGCACTCAAGATGGCGCTTGAGGTTGCAGAGGAAGTGGGCATGCCATTGATGGCGCATATCGACCATCCGCCTCCGTCCTACGAAGACGTCGTTTCGCAGTTGCGTCCGGGCGATATTCTCACGCACGCCTTCCGCCCTTTCCCTAATACCCCATGCAATGGCCAGGGTGCGATTAAGCCGGTCGTGCTTGAGGCGCGGAAACGCGGAGTGATCTTCGACATTGGCCATGGCAAAGGTTCATTTGCATTTCGGACCGCACGCGCGATGCTTGCGAATGGATTTGAACCGGACACAATATCCTCCGATGTGCACACCCTCTGCATTGAGGGACCGGCATTTGATCAAGTTACGACAATGTCGAAATTCCTGTGTCTCGGCATGCCACTCGCCAACGTCATCCGGGCATCGACCGAGAATGCGGCCATGGCGTTGCGCCGCCCGGAACTTGGTACGCTCAAGCCTGGCGCGGTGGGCGATGCAACAATTATCTCGATCGAGGATGGGAAATTCGACTACACGGACGTTGTTGGAGAGCGTATCGAAGGCGACCAGAAGATCCTTTCTCGCGGCGTTGTCATTTCAGGCAAGTGGTGGCATCCGAGGAACGACGGGTAGGTCCGGTTCGAGCAACTTGGTTGTAAGATTGGAAAAGGCAGAAACAGATGTCCTCACCAGAAGAAAGACTCGCTGCGCTCGGTTTTGAACTACCGAACGTTCCAACACCCATTGCGAACTACATGCCCTTCAAGTGCGATGGCACTACGGTCTACCTTTCCGGCCAGGGACCGCGCAAAGTTGGCGGTGGTTATCATATCGGCAAGGTCGGCGAAAACGTAACTGTGGACGAGGCCTATCAGCACGCCCGGCTGACTGGGCTAGGACTTCTGGCAGCTGCAAAGACTGCTGCAGGTGATCTGTCCCGGGTTGAAGTGTTGAAGGTTTTTGGAATGGTCAATGCCACGCCTGATTTCGCGGACCATCCAAAAGTTATCAATGGTTGTTCTGATTTGTTCGTCGAAGTTCTGGCCGATAGAGGCAGGCACGCGCGCTCAGCCATCGGAATGGGATCTCTGCCGAATGGGATGACTGTCGAGATTGAAGCGGTCATGCGAATTGTCACTTGAGCGACATACATCGCATTGACATCGGGACGAGATCCCCAAGCTCTACCTCGGTGGCCGTTCGAGCCAAATACCTGCCACCATGTTTGGCAACGAGCGCCGTTGCCTCATCCGCTGGATCATAGGTTGACTGGTTTGTCTGCCAATGCGTTGTCCCTGTCGTAAAAAGAGCGATCCGACTGGCTATAGCGCGTGCTGTCAGCCGCATCATGATGGCGACAAGATCCCCGAGACTGCTGAGACGCTCATGCGAACACGCTATTGTGCATTTGCGCTTAAGAAGGCGGCATATTTGAAATCGACTTGGCATCCTTCTACGCGACCTGGCGTCATTGACTTTGAACCGGATCAACAATGGCTCAGGTTGAGAATCAAACGCGCGTATGGAGACGACAACCAGGGCTGGGTGTCGTTCGAAGCTCGTTCGCGCGTACGCGGACGTTCACTTGTGCTCAACGAAGTCTCCCGGTTTCTATTTCAAGGCGGGCGTTGGTTCTATGTCGACGGTGAGGTCAGCAATGAGGCGCCCTAAGTTCGACCCATTTATCGCGCTGTCGATCTCGCATATGGTCTTTGCGGCAAGGTCAGTGGGTGGTTTCCTTGATTGGGGGGCGTCTTTTGTGCCACGCGGTTGCCTGTTCATAGGCGTGCGCAATGCGGTAGACGCGTGTTTCTTGCCAGGCATGTCCAACGAGCTGAATTGCAAGCGGTAGACCTTCGCTCGAGAAACCGGCCGGTAGAACAAGAGCGGGTTGTCCTGTTACATTGAAAGGTTGACGGCATTGACGCGGATAAATGCGCGCGTTTTCTTCGGCATCATCAAGACGAGGAGCGGGGTCCAGACCTGATGCCGTAATGATGCAGTCTAGTCCAGCCATGGCTGCTTCGGTTTTCTTCTTGAGGCGGGCCCGCAAACGCAGGGCATCAATGTAGTCTGCGGCGAGGATCCCAGCTCCGGTCAGGATGCGTTGACGTCCAAGTGCGCCATAATCTCCCGGTTGTTCCTGCAGGAATTTGCGATGGATGGCGTAGGCCTCAGATCCAATGATTGTTCTGTTGCAGGTGGCATATTCGCTGAGCGCTGGTAGACTGATCTCGCGAACTTCCGCGCCAAGGCGACGCAAAGTATCTGCAGCATCATCGATTGCCCGAGACATGTCTGGGTGGGCAACTTCATCGCCGTCGTAGAAGTGGCGCACATGGCCGATCTTCAAACCCTTGATGTCCTTCGCGATCTCCGCGGAGAAATCCGGCACGGCAATATCGGCGCTGCCCGGGTCTTCAGCGTCGTGACCAGCCAGCACCTGGAGAAGCGCCGCATTGTCGGCGACGGTTCGTGTCATGGGGCCGATGTGATCGAGCGAATAGGCAAGAGGAAAGACACCTCTGCGTGAAACGCGTCCGTAGGTCGCTTTCATGCCGACGATGGCGCACATTGATGCTGGATTGCGGACCGAACCGCCGGTATCTGTTCCGAGGGCGGCAGGTAGCATTCCCGAGGCGACGGCGACGCCTGAGCCAGAAGACGAGCCACCCGGAAAATGCGCCCCACCCCATGGGTTGACAGCAGGCGGCCATGGCAGGTCGAATGACGGGCCACCAATCGCAAATTCGTGTGTTGACAGCTTGCCCATCGGAATCGCTCCTGCGGTCTTGAGGCAGGCTGTGACAGCTGCATCCTTGTGTGCGACATGGTCAGCGAAGAGCTTGGAGTGGCATGTCGTTGCAACCCCTGAGAGATCGATAATGTCCTTCAATCCGAACGGAATACCCTGCAGCAAACTCTCCACTTGGCCGCTTGCAAATTTGCGTTCGGCGGCTCGGGCCGCGGTTAAAGCGAGTTCCGGCGTTGGCTTGATAAAGGCGTGATAGGTCGGGTCGAGACGCTCGATGCGTGCCAGCAACTCTTGACAGAGTTCGACGGGTGAAAGGTCGCCCTCTGCCATCATTCTCGCAGCATCGATGATGCTCAGGTAAGCAAGTTCCGTCATGAATGTGGTTCCTGCTGCGCCTTTGCGGCGAAGAGGTTTGCGGTAAAGAGGTTTGCGTTGAAGACGTGGGCCGGTTCGTCGCTCCAATGAAGATCACGAGGGATCCGTTCTGCGAGAGACCGGGCGTTGTCGAGAGCTCTCTCAATTTCGCCGGGACGTTCGGCGGCAAGCTGTGACAGGCCCAATGTGGTGACCAGGCTTTGAGTTTCGTCTTGATCCATGGTTTTGTTCCCGGGGATTGGCCTACTGGCCCGCATGGGCAGGCGCTTATTGTCCGAGGGCTAGCATAGGCCCCCAAGCCAAAGTTGTCCCGTCCGGTGGTTGATCAATCGGAGCTCTGATCTCATCACACACGATCGGAATAGGCGGCCGCAGAGTCGTCGGAGAAACGAGGAGATCGCTAGACCCCCTTGCGATCACATCCTCAAAAATGAAGCACTTCAGGAATGAAGCACTTCAGGCATCCATTCTCTTCTCTTTCTCTTTCTCTTTCTCTTTCTCTTTCTCTCTTTCTCTCTTTCTCTCTTTCTCTCTTTCTCTTTCTCTCTCTCTCTCTCTTCCTCTCTCTCTTCCTCTCTCTCTTCCTCTTTTTCTTTTCATTCGCTGGTGAAAGCCCAGAGTGTTCAAAGCTATCGCGCGCGTCTCTGGCAGTGGGCAGGGCTGGCCCCGCGGGAGCGATCGAGTGCTCTTTTCAAGGCGTGGATCCAGACGTCGTAGCCTTGACGGTTCATATGCAGTCCGTCAGTCACGAATATTTTCTTTCTTGGCTTTCCATTCTCCAACATCAATGGGACGACATCTACGAAAACGAGATCCTTGCGTAATTGAGCGAGTTCTTTGACGCGGGCATTCGCTTGCACTTGCGCATTAAACTTGTCCCAATG
>JBPCWA010000034.1:0-6254 GCA_051009975.1 Hyphomicrobiaceae bacterium | reverse complement strand
TCGTCTCGGGCCTTGACTGGTCGCCTCCGTTTGTCTGCCCAACCCATACCGCATTGCCCATTCCTTTTGAGATCCGGGGACGCAACTACATCGTGGTGGCGGACGAGGACGTGGCGCGTGAGCCATCAGACCCGGCAGCTTTTATGTGGCTGGTCGACGTGACCGACGAGCACAATATTGTACCGGTGGGCAGTTTCCAGGTGGACGGAATTGAGGGCCGCGATCAGCCGCGAATGACTGGCTGCCACCAGCCCTGCGAGATTGTTACCGGCACTGAGATTCCTTTCGCCTGGTTCTCCAACGGTCTGAGGATAATTGATATCAAGAACCCGCATACGCCGACGGAAGTTGCGCATTTCATTCCCGACATTCCGGCCGGTTGCGAACGCGTCTCAAGCAATGATGTAACCGTTGACGAGCGTGGCTTGATCTATCTGATCGATCGTCAGCGTGGCCTGACCATTATTGAGCGCACTTAATCGTCCGAACTGCCAGCGGCGCTGGTCCAGGCTATCCGATCCCATTCGGAGGCATCTTGGATGCGATATTGGAAACTGCCGGCCCTGACCAACTAAGAGCCGGGATGTAAGCTCATAGCTATGCGCGAGCTGCGAGCCGACGAAGTTCCCCGGCATTCGGATCAAAGTGCTCTATTCCGACGGGGACCAGCCTCATTTCCGACGGGGAAGCAAGTAGGCACATTCAGTACTGGCCTGAATCAAGCGACGTCACTCCAAACTCTCCAAGGAGGCTTACAAATGGCGCTGACATTGTTTGAGAAGATCTGGAATGAGCATGCCATCATCTCCCGAGAGGACGGCAACACGCTTCTCTACGTCGATCGCCACCTGATCCACGACCTGCACTTCCGCCTATTTGATCAGCTCAAATCAAGGCAATAGGCGCCGCTCCTGAAATTGTTGAATGCACCCTACTAGCATCTCCTCGGTGTCCATCACCTCGTGAAAGCCGGCCTGCATCAGTTTGATGGTCGAAGAAAATGCTGTAGGTGCCGGCGTCTTGCGACCATAACCCATTTGGAAATCAGCATACTCGAACGAAAGCCCGACAAAGCTTCTGAGATCAGGAGCGAGCAAACTATGCTTAGTCACGATTTTCTGCCACAGGGCCTCATTTGGTTCGATCTCTCCTTTTAGAGATATTGGGCGATCGTCCCCTGGCTCCATACCGAGTTGACTTGCGAGAGCTGGCCAAACGTACGGCCAGGCAAAGACATCACCGTTCGAAACATTGAAGATTTCATTGCGCGCTGTGGGAGCATCGCCGGCCCAAGCCATGGTACGGGCAAGTAGGCCCGCATCGACCGCCTGCGAGACGCGAGCCGGCCCGCCAGGGTAATGCAGTGGCTCACCACGCTCGTTGAGCATGGCAGCGTAGACCCCGATCGCCGGAATCAGGTTCATTGCGGCGCCAAGCGAAAAACCGACGATCAGAACTGGGCGGAATATCGTAAACGCCCAGCCGTTGCCTTGCTGTCTTTCGCGGATCAGGTCTTCCTGCTGCCAATAGAAATTCGGTATATCTCGGGCTTCCGATCGTCCCTCTCGCGCCGGATACCGCATTGGGCGAACGTGGCTTCCGTAGGCCTTGGTTCCCTGCAGGAGTGAAATGTGTCTGAGATCCGTTGCAGCGCCGATCAATGGGTCAAGTACATTGCGCAACATGCGCTCGTTAGTTTCGATCTGATCTTCCTCGCGCCAGCCGGCTACTAGCCCCGCCTTCTCGTAAAGCGCTGCGTAAACGACGTGAGTGACATCCGACATTCTACCGAATACAGATTCACAACCGGCTCGATCCTGTAAATCAAGCGAAATGAACTTGGCGCCATAAGTTTCCTGCGGTTGCCGTCGTGAAACCGCAATCACCCGTGTGTTGGGTTCCGACGCGAAGTGTTGCATGGCGGCATGGCCAACAAGGCCGCTGGCACCAATCACAAGCACGGTCTTGCTCGCCATGAAAATCAACTCCAGCCAAGAAGAATGAGTCAGTGTCGAGCGTTAGATTTGCCCAGGCGTTGCGCAACTGGAATTTATCGTATGTTGGCTAACAGCCGAAGCAAATGTTTGATAGGGCGAGAGACAACAACGGTTTCAATGACCACTAGCAGGCAAGTCAGACTATCCGGTGAGGACGGAACAGTGGATCTACATCATGCACATATCTTCGCCAGCGATATCGATCGGACAATCGCGTGGTGGCAACGCCATCTCGGAGCACGCATCCTGTTCGATGGAGAAAATGCCGGGGCGCGAAACGTCATGCTGGGCATTGGTCGAGGCCGGCTAAACCTCTACGACCAGCCACCTCGCGACCAGGGGCGCGGTGTCGTTCACCACGTTGGTGTCCGGGTTCACAATCTCCGTGATGAGTGGGCACGCCTTCAGGCCGAGGGCATAACCTCACCGCATGGATTAAGGGAGCATGACGGCTGGCGCTATGTGATGATCGCAGCGCCCGACAATCTGCTCGTCGAACTGTTCGAGTTTGATGATCCAACAGCACCTTTCAACGTCGACGGATAGGATGTCTGCCCATAATTGTTCACAGTATCGTATAGGTCATTGCTCTTAAAGTGGTCGCGTCTAGTGCGGAGCCCAGTTCTCCGAATTTCGGCATGATCCAAGGAGTTGACATCGCCTTTGTACGGAAGGCTCCAAGCTTAAAGAGCTCTCATCAATTATGGCCTCTTCGTTCATTCGACAAATTTGCAGTATTGCAGACGCGCGGTCAGACACTAGGGGCACAGTCTTAGATTGCGCTATTCCGTCCTGCAAGGAGCCGGTGGTCACTTGAGCGGAGCTGCTCTCAGATTTCTGCAAGGTGGAAATGCCCACCTACCGAAAGTCAAAACGTGGCGGCGCCGTGATCGTGGTATCTGCCGTCACTTATCACTTGGCACCATACCAGAACGCGGACGGATCGGCACCGAACGGTGCCAACCGGTTTGTTCCATTAGATGGTGCGCTGCCGCCAATAACGCTGCTTCGCCACGATGTCGACCAATGAGCTGCAGACCAACAGGACGGCCAAATCTGTCAAAGCCACAAGGGAGTGCTATTGCAGGTAGTCCCAACATCGATATGGCCCCAGTGATCAAAGAGGCTCCGACATAATTCTCAAGCTTCTTGCCATCGATCTGCGTGGGCATTCTCAGCTCTACGTCGAAGGCGGGCGTGGAAGCGCCTGGAGTGATGAGAATCTCATGATCTTTAAAGAATAATGCGAACTGACGATATAGGGCGGCTCGGCTCCGTTCCGCATTGCCGAGTTTGCGCGTTGGCTGGTTTAGGCCGATCTCCGTATTCCAGATGATGTCGGGCTTTATTGCATCTCGGTGCGTTTCCAAGCGCTCGGCATGTGCGACCACATAATGCTGAGACCTCAACGCCAGAAATGCCTCTTCCAACCCTTCGAGCGACAGGTGTGGCTCTTCGATTTTTGTTCCAAGGGCTTCGAAAGATTTGGCTGCGGCGGCGCATATTTCCCGTGTCTCGCTATCAACGGGAACGCTACCCGAGAAGTCTGCAGTGAAACCGGCACGCCTTGGAGGTTCTGCGGTTTGAAGGCTCTTCGTAAATGAAACAGCGGGAGCACAGAAGGTGAGCGGATCTGTCGGACACAGACCGGCCATAGTGTCGAGAAACAGAGCCACGTCCGGAACCGTACGGGCCATCGGGCCATGCACCGATGCCGCCGAGAAGAGGTTGTCATTAAAACCTCTCGTAATCCGTCCTGCTGATGGCCGGAGTCCGATAACCGAACAATAAGTTGCGGGACGGCGAAGGCTACCAGCGTGGTCAGTTCCATGAGCCAACCACACTTCGCCGGCTGCTAGTGCCGCTGCCCCTCCGCCGGTCGAGCCGCCAGGCGTCAATGCCGTATTCCAGGGATTGTGTGTTCGGCCGAAGACTTCATTGAACGTAGAACCGCCGGCGCCAAATTCGGGCGTATTCGATTTAGCAACAATAATCCCGCCAAGGCTCTCAATCCGTTCTACCACAGGATGAGAAGTGTCGGGCACGTGATCTCGGAATATGGGCGAACCATAAGTGGTTCGGACACCGGCAACATCGGTGAGGTCTTTGATGGCAACGGGCAGTCCACCGAGCCAGCCAGGCTCATCCTGCCGCTCTCGTCGTTCTCCCCGCATCAATGCCTTGGCATGCTCTCGTGCGCGCTCGAAACACGTCGTCGGCAAGGCATTGATCGACGGCTCAACATCGTGCGCTCGGGCTTCTGCAGCATCGACCAGCTCAAGCGGCGATACTTCACCTTTTGCCAGCTGACCAACCGCTTCTGTCGCGGAGAGTTCGATGAGTTCTCTGTTTTTAGTGACGGCCATCCCCGATGCATCTTTTCCACACAGGGCTCAGCCTCTGCGATTTCAGTCACCGAGAGCATGAGTTAGAAGGTTGATTTTGTCGACCAGTAGTTTGAGCGCTTCTACAAATACAGGGCCGTCGAGCTACGTGCTGGCCGTCGTTTGGTGGCGATTGCGAGCGGCCACGAGCGAATGGCTAAGCTTGTGAATATCAGGCACGAAGCTGCGTGGAGAGCAGACACGATCTGCTTGACCTGTATTAATTGATCGAACCGATCAAAGCGTGTGTAATTCAGGCAGGCTAGACCGCCGCCCTTCCCCTGCAACGATCAGAACTAAGGATTATCGGAACATGCTCCAGACCTTGCCATTCGATACGGATGCAATTCTTGCCGGATTGCGGGCTTGGGTCGAATGCGAAAGTCCCACATATGACGCCGCAGCGGTCGATCGCATGATGGATCTCGCAGCATATGACCTGGCGGCAGCGGGCGCCGAAATCGAGCGAGTGCCGGGTCGAATGGGGTTTGGTGGTTCCGTGCTTGCGCGTTTTCCACATAAGGACTTTGGCAAACCCGGTGTCTTAATCTCTGGTCACCTGGATACAGTTCACCCGATAGGCACTCTCGGTAAAAACCCTTGGCGAATTGACGACGGTCTCTGCTACGGCCCAGGCATTCAAGACATGAAAGGAGGGAACTATGTAGCTGTTGAAGCCCTGACCCAGCTTGCACTGGCCGGAATCGAAACACCGTTGCCCGTCACCGTACTCTTCACCCCGGACGAAGAAGTAGGCACGCCTTCGACACGCGAACTGATCGAGATGGAGGCGCGCAAAAACAAGGCGGTTCTGGTGCCCGAGCCTGCCAAGGAGAATGGAGGGGCAACGACAGGGCGTTATGCGATCGCACGTTTCAACATCAAAACAATCGGGCGACCAAGTCACGCTGGTGCGCGGCTCTCGGAAGGCCGATCCGCCATCGCAGCAATGGCACGGAAGATCCTCGAGATCGAAGAGATGACCACGGACGATTGCACGTTCAGCGTTGGCGTTGTTCACGCCGGCCAGTGGGTCAATTGCGTGTCGTCAGAATGCGAGGCCGAAGTCCTGTCGATGGCCAAGAGGCAGGAGGATCTCGACCGAGGCATCGAGCAGATGCTGGCACACACCGGCGAGGCGAACGACGTAACAATTGAAGTCGCACGCGGCGTTACAAGGCCGGTTTGGGAGCCCGACGAGGGAACGATGGCGCTTTATGCGCTCGCCAAGGACATATGCAGTGAACTCGGATTTGATCTCACTCACCAAAGTTCCGGTGGCGGATCTGACGGTAATTTCACGGGAGCCCTGGGAATACCAACTCTAGATTCTCTGGGTGTTCGCGGGAACGGTGCCCACACTCTTGAAGAACATATCGAAGTCTCAAGCCTAGCCGAGCGCGCGCGCTTAATCGCGGGGCTGCTGACCCGCATCACTTAGGAACCAGCTTGGCGAACTTGAGCTGCGTTTGTCACTCATTCGTGGCGCTCGATTAGATCTCCACTTCGAGGCCGAGATCGATTTCACTTGCCGGGACGCCGCCTTTCAGGCCCCGGTTGTCGCGTGGCACCTCATAGAACACGACACGGATGTCTTCGGCGGCAATACCCGTCTTGCCGAGTTCAGAAATAATGCGGGCATAAAGCTGTCGCTTAGTCTCGATGGTTCGACCCGGATAGACGGTTGCTTCAATGAGCGTAAAAGCGGAGCTCGATTGGCGGGGAATGAGAAATGCATCCGCGTCGTATTCGCACAGCCGAATCGGATGCGTGTCCTCGGGCACCTTGAAGGCATCGATGAATGCTCGGTTCAGGGCTTCTATGATTGCCCGGCGATTGATTGGGTGAGCTTTGTTTAGTCGGTGAACAACGG
>JBPCWA010000033.1:0-11557 GCA_051009975.1 Hyphomicrobiaceae bacterium | reverse complement strand
GAGCAATTGGTTGAGGCTATCGCGCTGCTTGAAGACTGTACGTCTAAAAGCTGCCTGCTGCGCGTTGTCCACACTTTGAAGGGAACTGGGCGAACTCTAGGTGTTGAAGCTATTTGGTGTGCGGCGGAGGCCGTTGAGAGTGCAACTGATGCATCTCGTGGATGGCATATACTGGTTCTCCGTAAAGCGATTGAAGCAACTTACACGAAATTGTGGCACATGGGGATCGTCCCTGACCGACGGGCGGAGGCGGCAGGCTAGATCGACTAGCCATGGAGACGATTTTTATCTGCGAGCGTTTCGAAGCGGAAGGTTTCGCAAAAGGTCAAAGTAGCTACAACACATGTTAAAGTTCTAACGGTTTCCCGTTAACACGCGTTGGCTTGAGGAGAATGCAACCTGTGACGTTTGGCGCGCTTGGAGATGGTTGTCAAAAGCGACGAATGCGCACAAATCTGCAAGGAAAAGACAGCAGGTTTGGTCTCCAGATCCGCGTGGATGGTGGCAACCATCGTCACTGAAGCGTAATGGCCTATGATTGCTCAGAAGGAGCCGGAAACGGCATGCCAAAAATTACATTTGTCCAACCAGACGGCTCACCCTCGACGATCGATGCGACTGTTGGAAACACTGTTATGGAAGCAGCCAAACTCAATTTAATTGATGGCATTGAAGCCGAGTGCGGCGGTGCATGTGCCTGCGCAACCTGCCATGTTTATGTTGCTGCTGAGTGGTTAGACAAGACCGGGAAGGCCTCTGAGATGGAGGAGGACATGTTGGACTTTGCCTTTGACATCCGCGACAACAGTCGATTGTCGTGTCAGATTAAGATCGTGGACGAAATGGATGGTTTGGTCGTGAACATCCCTGAAAAACAATTTTAGGTCGGGGCAAGAAGAGTTAAGCGCGAGCTAGTCGTCCCAATCTCGGGCGCTCGGCCCTACGGTTCGTCGCAGCGAAACAGCAAGTGTAGGGGATAGCCGTGGGCAGTTGTGATGGGGAAATCGTCTCAGCTAGTCGGATAGAGACAGACGCTCTCATTATAGGCGCAGGACCGGTTGGACTTTTCGCGGTCTTTGAATTGGGTTTGTTGGACATCAAGTGCCATGTTGTCGACATTTTGGATAAGCCGGGAGGGCAATGCGCTGAGCTATATCCGGAAAAACCGATCTACGACATACCGGGGCTACCTGTCGTTTCGGGTCAGGAATTGACGGATCGCTTGATGGAGCAAATCAAGCCGTTTGCTGCGCAATTTCATTTCAATGAGCGTATCGACAGTCTGCGCCGGTTGGACGACACCAGCTTTGCCCTTGAGACGGACACAGGCAAGAAGTTCAGGGCGAAAGTGGTTGTGATCGCTGCTGGGGGTGGCTCATTTACTCCCAAGCGACCGCCGTTGGCAGGTATTGAAGCGTTCGAAAGTAAGTCAGTATTTTATTCCGTTCGGCAGATCGAATGGTTTCGAGAAAAATCAATCCTCATCGTAGGGGGAGGTGACTCTGCATTAGATTGGACATTGAGTTTGGCGCCAATTGCTCGAAATCTTGTTTTGGTTCATCGCCGTGACGATTTTCGAGCCGCACCGCACACCGTAGAACAGATGCGTCAACTTGTGGCCGATGGACGAATGGAGCTGGTAATTGGGCAAATCACTGACCTTTTGGGGCAAGACGGTCAGCTTGATCATGCGATTGTCAAAACCAAAGCCGGTGAAAGAAGGATCGAATGCGATGCTTTGTTACCATTTTTCGGTTTGACCATGAAGCTCGGCCCGGTTGCCAATTGGGGTTTGAATCTTGAGGAGAATTTGATTCCAGTTGATACCGAGAAATTTGAGACCAATGCCCCAGGGATCTTCGCCATCGGGGACATTAATACGTATCCTGGTAAACTAAAACTCATCTTATCTGGTTTTCACGAGGCCGCATTAATGGCGCAACAAGCGCACAAATATATCTATCCTGATAAGAAACTGCTTTTTCAGTACACGACGTCATCATCTAGTCTCCAGAAAAAGCTTGGCGTCCGATGAGCAAAGATCTCATTGCCCAGAAAGTCAGGAGATGACGAGCCCCTACGCGTAGGCCAATTCAAACATTGTCAGCAATGAGAGGGCCACTATCACTGACCAAACCGCAAAACTGCCGCGAACGGTCGTGATTTGACGCATGATTGCCATCGACAGGAAAATAAAGACCGATGAAACGTTTATGGCTGCGAGGCCGGCGAGGCCAAGGCCGCCGGTTGTTGATAGTTTAGCCGCCTCTATGTAAATTGCTGCGGACATCCCCAGTAATGTGACGCCGACGATGCGTGCCCAGAAACCTACGTTTCCGTGCGGCAGACCTAGGACACGCGCAGCCGATAGCGGAAAGAGCAATAACATAAGACCAGCAGAAAATTTGAGTATTGTTTCAAACCAGTAAATCTGCTCAACCAGCATATTTGGGACCGGTAATATTCGAGGCAATACGTTGGTAAGGAGCGCGGAAGTTGACGCCTGACATTTGACTGAGTTTAAGACCGCGGCGATACTGCGAAAAGAGCGCCTTACGAAGCAACGAATTCTCTCGTAGACTCATAAGAACCGGTCAATCAGGCACTCGCATTTTTTCTTTGCTTTTACCCGTTATGTCATTCTCGTAATACGGGTTCCAGACCTCTTTTCGAGGATCGTCGGCAGTCAGCCAGCCCCATTCTGATTTTGGGCGCTTCTTCGTCTGTTTTGGAGGCCGGTAGTCTCCAGCAAGATAGCGATTCAACTGGGCCTTGACTGTCTTTACGCGTTCTTTGGTGCAATAGTTATCGGATTTTGCCACCTTTCGCGCGACTCGGATACGAGCGTATTCGTAGGCGGTTTCTGTCTTTTTCATTGTTTCTGGAGACGGGGCGATTTGGGCCTCGGCAGCTAAATATTGCGACTTAAGCGTGTTGGCATCAAAATAATAACCGCACTTTTGGGCACGAGCAACGGTCGCACCAACGTTGACTGCACGATCGGTAGGAGTCGTCAGATCTACCGCGGGCGCCGATCCTGTCGTAGCTGGCTGAGTGGTAGCGCTCACAGTTGTAAATGATGTCAGCGAAGGTAAGCTGCTCGTACCACAGCCTGCCAGCAGAAGACCGAATCCAACAGCCAGAATTGCGAATCTAATCATGCGTGGATTGTGCCTGTTTGGCGGATTGCGTCAAGTGAACCGGCAACTCCTCCATTGCTTTTTTGTATGCGCTGCCATGAGGATAATGTCGTATCATTTGCGGTCGCGGTTTCGGTCGCCGCATGTCAATTGGAGATATTGGGCTGTGGCATTCGTTTATCGCATGAGTTCACGCATTGCTGTGTCTAGTCCGTTTAGCGTCAAAGGATACATTCGAGCACCCAATTGATCTCGCACCATTTGGATTGACGGGGTCCATTTCCAGTGGTTCTCGTGAACCGGATTGAGCCATACGCAGTTGTTGTAGATCTCGGTCACGCGATTGAGCCAGACATTGCCGGCTTCTGCATTCATATGTTCAACGCTTCCGCCAGGTAGTGTCAATTCGTAGGGGCTCATGGATGCATCGCCGACGAAGATAACTTTGTAGTCCGATGGGTACGTGTGGAGGATGTCCCAGGTCGAAAAACGTTCCGTCCATCGTCGAGCATTATTTTGCCATACGAATTCATAAAGGCAGTTGTGGAAGTAATAATATTTGAGATGCTTAAATTCGGCTCTAGAGGCGGAAAAGAGATCCTCAGCCGCCCGGATATGCCAGTCCATGGAACCTCCGACGTCGAAGAACATGATTACTTTTGCCGCGTTGCGACGTTCCGGCCGCATTTTGATATCCAGGTAGCCGTTGTGGGCTGTACCTTGAATGGTGGCAGGGAGATCTAGTTCATTTTCGACGCCTTCGCGTGCAAATTTTCGCAATCGCCGCAGCGCGAGTTTAATGTTGCGGGTGCCGATTTCAACGGTATCGTCGAGATCCTTGTATTCTCTTCTGTCCCAGACTTTGAGCGCGCGGTTGTGGCGGTTCATGTTTTGGCCGATTCGCACGCCAGCGGGATTGTAACCGTAAGCGCCATAGGGGGACGTGCCTGCCGTGCCAATCCATTTGCTACCGCCTTGATGGCGAGATGATTGTTCGGCGAGCCTTTTGCGCAGTTCCTCCATAATCTTGTCCCATCCGCCCAAGTTTGCGACGGCCTGTTTCTCTTCGTCGCTTAAATAGAGTTCCGAAACTGCTCGCAGCCATTCTTCTGGGAGCTCTTCGCCTACATAGTCGGTAGCTGGCTCGACACCTTGGAACACCTGAGCAAATACGCGATCGAATTTGTCAAGATGGCGCTCGTCCTTGACCAAACATGTTCGCGACAAATAGTAGAAATCTTGAACGGAACGCCCGGTCAGGCCATGCCTCATTGCATCAAGCAAAGTCAAATGTTCCCGAAGCGTAACCGGCACATCGGCCGCGCGAAGGGCGTAGAAAAGGTTGATCAGCATAGCTATCGGTACCTTCGAGAAGTGAGATGGTACTCCTATAGCATATGATAGCTCGCTTGTTGTAAGAGGCTGTGGGCAGTGTTATTTTGCAGCGCAAATTTATTCTGCGGTTTCGAGCAAGTCGATCTCCGGCTTTGGCTGCTTGCGCAATTCAGTCAAGCGGATTTCTGATGCTGGAAATCTGGAAATCAGTTTCAGACATTTGAGTTTCACCATGCATATTGAAGAACATCACTTCTTAGTTGATGGTTGGGTGCCCAATAATCCGTACTATCCATTGCTGCATTACAAGAAACTGCCTATACGCGGGATGCCGTTGGGAGAGCCCAATGCAAGTGCGAAATTTGTTGTTGCTCACTTTGCAAAAAATGGGTGGGTCAGCGGATGGGTCGATGGAATTTATCCATTTCAGCATTACCACAGTACCGCGCATGAGGTTCTTGCGAATATTGCAGACGCAGTTGATGTCCAGTTCGGAGGGCAGTATGGACCAATCGTCTCATTTGGGACGGGTGACGTCGTGGTAATCCCAGCAGGCGTCGGTCATTGTCGCAAGTCATCGCCTCGCAACCTGTCCATCATCGGAGCTTACCCGGCTGGCCAGGGTTGCGATTTAAAGCGAGCCACAAGGTCGGATTTCGCGTCAGCTCAACAGGCTATATCGAAGGTGCCGCGGCCAAGTATGGATCCGGTAACGGGGCTCAGCGCGCCACTAAATGCGCACTGGTCGGGTTAGGCGGTTTTCTATTGATCTACATTAGGTTTCGGTTGCGACTTTTGCCCCATTGCGGCGCGAACCATATCGGCGGCTCGGAATTCGGGAAATATCTCGCTGACCACGTGTCGCGAGCGCATCGGTGTCGTCGCAATGTGCGGTAAGGGGCGACAAACTTCGATGGCGGCGACGCCGAGACGCGCGGTCAACGCACCGACGAAAACACCCTCGCCGAGACTGCGGGATAGCCGTCTAAGAATGTCTTGACCAAGAAATTGACCGAACAGGTCGTCGGTCAGTGCTACGGCCCCACTAGCTGCAACATACATGATGACGCGCCAAAGCAGCCGCAAAGCGCCGATTGTCCCGGGCCGACCCCCATAGCTATGCGCCAACCTTCGGATCATGCGAACGTTTTCAGTGAATACGAAGAGCATGACGAGAAAGGTAATGGGGACGACAGCTGTCACAACTGCCACACGGCGCGCGGATTCAAATATGACTCTGCGCGCCTGTTTGTCAGCATCCGAGAGTAAGACACGGTCTGCGAGTGCAAGTAGATCTGTTGTGTGGCGGGCGTGGCGTTCTTCTTCGCGGAACTTGCTTAGGCTCCATTTCATGTCACTCCGTCGCTGCGCAATTTTCTTGAGTGACTGGACAGAACGCTCTTCGAGTTCGCGATCTTGATTAGCCAGAGCAACTTCGGCCTGGTTGCGAATTCTGGAAATTCGAGCCAATCGGATGAAACCGAGAAGCTCTGTCAGCAAAATCATTATCGCTGCTAGCGATAGCGCCGCCAAAAGTGCCTGCGCAGTCCATCCCACCCAGTCCCCTCTATTCAACGCGATAGATGTAAACCTCGCGATCCACACTCCGGCGGCAAGAAGGAGTAAGCCAAAGAAGGCTGACAGCAGCAGCGCCCCCCATCGCATGCCGAGAGTTACGGGGCCGCTACTCGGTGACCTTCGGTCTGCGGCCTGCTCGTAGGTATTGTCACGCTGGTTTGCGCGGGCATCATTTTTGAACTCGGAGCGGCGATGTTGGTCGTCGCCCTTGTTGTTCGCGTCTTGATGTGACTCGGTTTGCTGTTGCGAGGGTCGAACGTTAACATCTTCTACGTCGAAGGACTTCGGTTTGCGCGGAGGCACGCTCGCAGTCATTTGATGTGATCTCCAAGGAGAAATTGAACGACTTCTTGAAGACCAACGTGGGGCCACAACTCTTCGATGGCACTCTCGTCTTTCACATTTGGCGGCAGGAAGCGGACGAATTGGAGTTGGCCGACAGGCACTTTGTCTGTTTCAAATATGTCGTACGGGTCCTCCGGTAAATCGCCAGGGAAAAGAACTGTATCAGTTGTTCCGTCAAAAATCTGGCGGCCTATGGATTCGCCTTTGACGGGACGACCCAGGATGCAGGGGAGACGATTGTCACCTGCGCCGTAGTCCATATCTTGCGTGCTGCGGAGAGCGGCTAGGGCAGCAACTTTGATATCGGCACCGGCGGCTTCAATGCGACGGGCCGAACGCAGAACCATGGCGTGAAGGATCTGTTTTAACCGATGATGGTTGCTGCTGTGGATGTGGTCCGCCTTGGTTGCTGCAAACATGACTCTTTCGATTCGTCGATCAAAAATACGTCGCCACCATGCATTTCGACCGGGTCGAAAAACCTCTAGAATACGGTCAATAGTGTTTTCCAATTCGCCGATTGCCCGGGCGCCTTCGTTCATGGCACCCAATGCGTCAATCAGCACGATTTGCCGATCGAGTGACTGGAAGTGGCGTTCAAAGAACGGCAGTACAACTTGGTTCTTGTAGCTTTCGTATCGGCGCTCGAGGAGGGCGGCTAGTGAGTTTTGTGGAATGGTCGCATTATCGGCCATGCGTAGTGGAAAGAAGGTGAGTAGTGGTGAGCCCTCAAGATCGCCAGGTAGCAAAAAGCGTCCCGGCGTAATGAGTCGGATTGCTGGATCATTTTTGCGTTGCGAATTGAGATAATTTCGATAGAGCTCGGCACCTTTCATGGCGACATGTTCATCTGGCGCAGCATCCTCACGTTGCTGGTTTTGATAGGCGCGCCACAGTTCGGTGGCATTGTCGCGATGCTTGACATCAGGGAGCAATTCAAGAGTCGCACACCATTGGGTGTAAGAGAGTGGCAAGATACCCAGATCAACAAGCCACTCGCCGGGGTAGTCGATGAGATCGATGTGCAAGCGCCGCGAAATGCCCGCGTTGCGTCTGGCCCAATCCTGAGCATCCCATTCCAGTGTTATGCGCAGTTGGCTGATGCGTCGCGTGCTCTCGGGCCATGTGGGTGAGTCCGATGTCAGGACTTGTAAATTTTTCTCATAAGGAAATCGCGGTAGATCATCGTCGGGTTGTGGTTCGAGAAATGCGCGAAATCCATGGATCAGATCTGTCGGAAGGTTCGGACGGCCACATTGATCAAGCAGCGTTTTCACGAGCGAAGTGACGAAAACGGTTTTGCCTGATCGCGACAGTCCGGTGATTCCGATCCGAACCGTGGGCGTGGTCAACTCGGAAATATAGGACGATGTCGTGCGAACGACATCCAACGTTGCATCGGTAAGGTTAGAAATGCGCAAGTTGAAGCTCGCTGCTGATTGCAACGTTCATCATGCTGGGACGGACGGTAGAATTCAAGCCTTTCGCATCAATTTTGGCCTTTTTGCAGGGCGAGGAAGGCCAGACGTTCGAACAGCTCAACATCCTGCTCGTTCTTGAGCAGAGCACCGTGCAACGGAGGGATCAATCGTCTTGGATCGGACTGACGTAGTGTCTCGGCAGAAATATCCTCGCTCAATAACAATTTGATCCAATCTAGGAGTTCTGATGTGGACGGTTTCTTTTTTAGGCCAGGTACTTCCCGGATGTCGTAGAAAACTTTCAGTGCTTCTCGAACCAAGAAATTCTTCAGATCTGGAAAATGGACTTGGATAATATCACGCATGGTGTCAGCATCTGGAAACTTAATGTAATGAAAGAAGCAGCGTCTGAGGAAGGCATCAGGAAGCTCTTTTTCGTTGTTCGATGTGATGATCACGACGGGACGATTGCTGGCTGTCACCGTTTCACCGGTTTCGTAGACAAAAAACTCCATACTGTCGAGTTCGCGCAACAGGTCATTAGGGAATTCAATGTCGGCTTTATCAATTTCGTCAATGAGTAGCACCGGTCGTTCACACATCCTGAACGCGTGCCATAGTTGCCCTTTCTTGATGTAGTTCGATATATCTTTGACCTTTTCGTCGCCGAGTTGGCTGTCTCGAAGCCGACTTACCGCATCATACTCATACAACCCCTGTTGGGCTTTGGTGGTCGACTTGACGTGCCATTCCAGAAGCGGAGCGCCTAGTGCCGCGGCGATTTCCTTGGCCAGAACTGTCTTTCCGGTTCCTGGCTCACCTTTAATCAGCAAAGGTCGCTGTAGGGTGATTGCGGCATTGATAGCGATCTTCAGATCGCGCGTCGTCACGTAGTTAGGTGATCCCTCAAAGCGCATCGATTGCGTGTCCTTTCGGCCCATGATCGGCGCGACACTAGTGTTTTGCTGTTGATCAGACAACCGCCATGAAGTAGCCATCGGCCGATACTCTGCCGACGGTAATTCGTTTCTGCACGTGTCGTTTGACGGGAATTACCGCCACCGTTCCTGTCCCAATATTGGCGTCGATTTTGGGACCGTGCCGCAAAGACCTGCTAACGACTTTGGCAAGAACTCGTTTGATTTCCTTGACTTGTGGACTCAGCAAGCTAAATACGCGTCAGGTTTCACGAGCCGCCAGCATGATGTTGGTATGGTCTCAGTCGCGTGGAGGCCGTCATGAGCAAGACATCACGTCGTGCGCCAAGCAAGCCAGCGACGAAGGCAGCAAAGAGGTCTGGGAGGGCAGCAGCGGGCCGATCGAAGAATGTGCGTGTGCGGCAGTCAAGTATTGTCCTGTCAGCAGAATATCATCCATCAGATGACGAGCCGTTCATGAATCCCAGTCAAAGAGAGTACTTCCGCAGCAAGTTGATGGCGTGGAAAGAAGACATCATTCGCCAGACACGGGAGACGATAGAGGCTTTAACGAACGGGTCGTCTCAGCACGCCGACCTTGCTGATCGGGCCACATCGGAGGCTGATCGCGCTTTAGAACTCAGAGCGCGAGATCGGCAGCGAAAGTTGGTCGCAAAGATCAATGCGGCGCTTGCCCGTATTGAAGACGGTTCTTACGGCTTTTGCGAAGAGACGGGAGAACCAATTAGTCTTCGTCGATTGGACGCGCGCCCAATTGCGACGTTGTCGATTGAGGCACAAGAGCGTCACGAACGGCGTGAGCGCGTTTATCGGGACGATTGAACTGTTTTTCTACGAAACCCAGACAGCTTGGTGTTGATGCAACCTTTGTGCGCGTTTGCGCGTTTGGAGAGTCTGCCTCGGCTGGTAAGCTGCGTATGTGCGCCCCTTATTGATTCAGCTCCTAGAGTTTTCGGGTGATGAATTGGAATGGCAGCGCGCGGCGTTCTCATTCTGGTATTTTGTCTTCTCGAAACCAAGCGTCCAGTTTTTGTTATCTGAACCGGGATCCAAATCTGGCAAGGGATGAGAGTACAATGAAGCTGGCCTTGCACCGTGGATGAAAACATTAGTTTAGAGCTAAGGGGCGAGAATAAGGGTTGCGGATGGCGCTCTAGAGATGGGCTCAATAGCTTCGCGCGAGAGGTCTGCGAGATAAGGATTGAGTTTTCGAAGGGCGCTGTGGCGCGGGGACAAGGCCCAACATTCGAAGCGATAAAGATCAGAGTTGTAAAGTCTGGAGCTGTCGAGACCGCAACTGCGCAAATGAGCAACTGTCGCGATTGCAATCCTGAAGGCCAGTGTCTTGCAATTCAAATCGAGGCCGATTGCCAGTCAATCGATCACGGCGCGCTCGAGGGTTTGCAAGGAGGCGGAGCTTTGTCGCAAGTTTCGTTGATGTTTGCGATCCTGTTTCGGCTCTCCAAGACTTGCGTCTTCGCTACCAATGCCTGTCTCGATAACAACATCGACTGGCCCGCCCGTCATCAAGAGGTGTTCGACATTGTCGCGTCGAATAAGCAGTAGACGCCGACGACCATCCACGTTCACTTGATCTACGATATCCAGTCTCTTCTCGGGTTTTCCACCGAATAAGCGGGCATGTCCGGTGGTCCCGCTACGACTACTTTTCACATAACCGCGCAGTAGAAGGCCAACAAGGACGAGTAGTCCCGCGATCAAAGCAGCAAAGAGCATCCAGGAAAAGATGTCCAGCATCCATCACATCAGCGTACAGTTACGCTCTCCGGTAATTCGGTCACATGCCCTTGGTCCATGTGTGGAGACGGGTATGACGCCGAAGTCAGTCTAATGGCCGAATCTAATGGCCTAATCCAATGGCCGAAGATGCCCGGCGGTTGCCCAATGTCAGTTTGCCCCCACGTACAACACGTCATCTTCATATCATTTTAACTCTGATCGACGAACTGTTTGCTGTGACGCAATGGTCGGGACGTGAGCGGTGTGTGCGATGAGCCACACAGAGCGCTCTATCTTCGTTTTGGCGTAGCGGTGATGACAGGACTATGTTTTTGAGTAGGTCGCGTATGGGATGGTTGCAGAGGACTCGTCGACTGGTTTTATCCAGCAAGAATCGTATACAGTCGAACCTAATGCGTGAAAGTCGTCCAGAAGATGCGACGCCGTTGGGCGATTCGCTCGCTGCAGTGTCCAGCGGTGCCGGTTTGGTAACGCTGTTTTTGATTTTTCTGATCGCCGTTGTCGGCACGATGGCTGTACTGTCGGTTCAAGCCGCTGAACCGGTCATTCTGTCCGTGATGGGTATTTTGGCCACGCTTGGGGCACTGTTTGTTTTTGGTTTGGCAGCGGGACACGTACGCATTTCAGAGCGCACGGCGGCAATGGATGTTGGGGCTGTCGTTGCGGACAACCTGGAGGCCGGATGCCTCTTAACAACACCAGAGGCACGTATCCTTCACGCTAATGCGCAGGCGGCGGCACTCATCGGGACAAATGATCTAGGCGAACTGCGCAGCCTGGACGATGTTTTTGCCGAAACACAGCAGGGTGCCGAAATCTTGTTTCGCCTTTCCCGGGCCGCGCGGCAAGGGCGTCGGCACTGCGAGGACATCCATCTGAAGCCTGTGACAAATATCGCCGGACAAGAGGGAGCGGGTCCAAAGTGTCAGCGGGTCACGGTAGCCCCGATTGAGTTCGTTGATCTAGCGCACCACACTGGTCGGGCCACTGTTTGGACCTTTATTGACCTAACGCAGGAGCGCGAGCGTGCCGTGGTTCA
>JBPCWA010000032.1:0-3138 GCA_051009975.1 Hyphomicrobiaceae bacterium | reverse complement strand
GAGCTTCGGCATGCCCCGACGAGGCAACGGGCTAAGTCGTTTCTATCGAAGGTATCCCGATGCGGCAAATAATGGACAATGGTTTCACTGTCGAACAGTACCTGCAAGCTTGGGGCCTTGTGCGTCGCGAGCTTGGGCTGTCGCATGTGATGACGCTGAAGAGTTAGCCCAAAAAGAAAACGTGTGGCGGCAAGGCCACGAAAAATCGCCCGAAAGGCCCGCGCGACTATACGGGGGCACAAAACCGCATTTGTGCGCGTCAGCAAACAGCCGGTGTGCCGTCTCGGACCCTCCAGCAAGGCGGCAACTTGTTTGTTGTCACCGGCCGGCGCCGGCGTCTTTGTCGGCAAAATCCCGCATCACCCATGTCATGGATTGTCACCGATCGAACGCCGTCGCGTGCATTCGGCAGCAAGCGTAGTCGCTGATGAAAATAGACAACGGGTTTCCGAACACGGTTGCCCGCGCGCTGCTATCCTGACCGCTTGAGGCACAAGCCCTGTGGTTCAATTGCAAACGTGGGGTTGAATTTGCTCCGGAAATTCTCGAAGGCGATCGCGGCTGCCAACTCGACAATTTGCTTCTCATCGAAATGTTCTTTTAGCTGGGCGAACAGATCATCATCAACAACTTGACCCGTGATCGTCATCCGGTCTGCCAATTCGAGCGCCAGGCGCTGGTCGGGCGTAAAGACGTCCGAAGCTTTCCAGTCTGAAACGTGAGAGAGTCTCTCGAGACCGCCATCCGCTTCTCTCACACGGAGAGAGTTGATGTCGACTCAAAAGGGACAGCCGTTCAAGATTGCAACACGCAGATAAACAAGGGATCTCAGAGAAGAGGGCAAGAGGTCCGATCGCTCTATCGCGGCGCCGAGCTTCTTTGCTGCCTGCAAGATCTGAGGGCAATGTGCTAACACCTTGCTTGTATTGAGAACGCCGCCGAAATTCGATCGCTCCAGGTCAAAGACTTCAGTCAGCACGGGGTCGTCCTCCGCATCAGCAACCTCTCTTATTCGTGACATTTCGACCTCTCGTTCCTGTTGAATGGTTCGACGCTGCACTTCCATGTAATACGACGCAATGGCGATTCAGTTAGTTCGGTCCGCGGGGCATGGGCTTCGATTAGGAGCCCACAATGAAATCAGACGGACCGGTTACACTCGGAGATCTTGACCAAGAGGGCAAGCTCCTTTGGCTCTACTGCAATGATTGCGGTTACGAGCGAGAGGTCTTGCCTTTATCTATTGGCCTGCCTGCCGAACAGCCTGTGCCGACAACAGGCAAGCGTCTCAAGTGTTCGCAGTGCAGCAGTAGAAAAATCTCATCAAAGCCTGAATTGTATCCGGGCGGCCTCAAGCGCGCGCCAACGCCACGTTCTTCCTCGGAGACTATGAGGCATCGATCAACACCGTCAAGCAAGCGGCCCGCATTAGTCCAAATGACCCTTGGCTGCTCTACTTTTTGACTGGCATTTCTGCGTGTCATTACATGTTGCGTCAGTATAAGGCAGCGATCGATGCAGGAAGGATCGCTGTTGAGCGGTACCCAATGTACGCGAATGCCTTGCGATGGTATGCGGGATCGCTTGCCCAGGCAGGTCGCCATAATGAGCCCAGCCAGATGATACAACGCTGGCGTGACATCACCAGCTCGACCGCCGAGAAAGCGTACAACGCCTACCCAATCCGCGATCCAGTTCATCTGGAGCACTATGGAGACGGATTGCGCAAGGCCGGGCTTTCATGAGCCAGCAAAAGTCACTTAGTCTACTTCAATCGGTAGTTTGTCGTCCCCAGCCCATTCACTCATGGAATTGTCATACACAGCAATATTGGGATAGCCGAGTTGGTGTTGGATAAAGGCATCGAGGGTCGCCGCGATTCCTCCACCACAGTAATTCAAAATCTGCTTGTCCGGCGTTGCGCCTACCGTTTCAAGTATTTCGGCTGCCCGATTCAAGGGCAGAAACTCATTGGTATCTGGATTGAGCAGTGCTGCCGCCGGGACATTGATGCTGCCAGGTATCCGACCGGGACGACCGTAACGGGCGTCTAAGCCTGAATGTAACTCCGTGCTGAGCGCGTTTAGCGAGCAACACTCTTTGTCGCCGACCGCAGCCAACATCTTTTCGCGACCGACGAACAAGTCGGGTCGAAGCTTGATTGTAAAACTTGAAGCCGCTGGATAGCGGCGATCGCCTTGCCATATTGGTCGGCCATCTTGAATCCATTGTGTCCAACCGCCATCGAGTATCGCGGCCTTGTCAAAACCAAGATAGCGCAACAGCCACCAAACTCGCGTTGCTTGCTGCATTTTATCTCGTGCGTATAGTACGACCCGCGTATCGTCCCCGATGCCAGCCCCTGCGAACCGCCTTGAAAGTTCGTCGGCTTGAGGAATTGTGAAGCTATACGGGCTACTCTCAACGGAAAGGTCAGCTTGAAGATCGAGATGTGCCGATCCTGGGATATGGCCCGCCTCATAATCAGTCCGACCGGTCCTCACGGTATAAGGTCGCCCCATGCCGACCTCGTAGTCGAGATGGATAGTGCAGTCGTAAATGCGCAGCTCCTGTCGCAACAAAAGACCTTGAAGCTCTTGAGCCGTGATAATTGCATTCGGATCGGCATATTCGTGAAGCATAGTGGTTCTCGCGTCTTTCTCGCTGCGCAGGAATGTAATGTAGCAATACATAGACGATAGAGCGAGGAGCAAAGCTCGACCTGCGACCCCTCACACAACATAACGGGTTCGCTTATGCGACAGAGCATCAAAGACGCTATCGGAGCATGCTACACCTGCTTGCGTCCGTAGCTGGCCCGACTGATTCAAGCTCATGATGCGCATAGAAGGTCCGCTCTCTGGGCTATCTTCTGCCGTGGTGGGTGACGGTCGCCACTCACCAAAGTGACCCAGCTCGGTCATTGCAAAATTTCTGACTTCGCATCGCAGCAACGGCTCACGCTCCCCAAAGCGGATGTGAGCAAGTGCAACATTGTCGAGCCTCATGACCGTCGCTTTCATCAAATAAGAGAAGCGCAAAGTTTGAGTGAAATGACCTTGTGAGCGTGTTCCAGTGCGGTCGTAACGCCCACGGGAGCGGACGTAAGGTTTGAATGGTCGTGGCACCCGTGTAAGC
>JBPCWA010000031.1:0-2737 GCA_051009975.1 Hyphomicrobiaceae bacterium | reverse complement strand
CTCCGAGACGGTATAGTTTGGGCTGAGGCTTAGAAGTTTGTCGACGGCCCGGTCAACTTCCTCTGTTGGGCCGAGCTCTCCAAGTGCGCGAACAAGGCTTTCATGGCAACGCACGTCGCCGGGAGTTTTGGCAATGCAGTCAAGAGCCACGTTTTTGGAGGTTTGGTAGTCCCCTAGCGCATACAGCCCTTGAGATAGCACTACTCCCGTAAAGACAGGGCTCAGATGAGGATCTAGCAGCCACGCCAAATTCATTGTTTCAACTGAACCTTTGTAGTCACCAACGCTCAGGAGAACGACGGCAACGGGGGCAAGAACTTCGGGATCATTTGGGGCAAGTTTTCGCGCTCGTTGCGCTTCGAGAGCGGCACGATCGTAATCTTTTGCCATTCGCAACGACATGCCGTGAACAGCACGCGCGAACGCATCTTCCGGCGAAAGTTCTGTTGCTTGCGAGGCAGCTTTCAAGACCCGTTCGGCGGTATCCGGATGCGCATATTCTTTCCCAACTCGGCTAGTGAAGAAGAAGTTTTCCACCTGGGCGAGTAATGAGAAAGCAGGCGCGTAGCTTGGATCGATCTCAGTTGCGCGATACAAAAGCTTTCGGGCTTCAGTCATTGTGTCGACTGTGTTTTGACGAAACAGTATCCTCGCTCGGGATGCAAGATCGTAGGCGGCCAGCGTAGCTTTTGATGCCGCCATCGCGCGTTCGCCCTCATGCCGCCGCAAGCGTGCGGCCACCGAACCCACAATGCGATCAACCAACTTATCCTGTACGATGAAAATGTCCTCTAAAGGACGGTCAAAGCGCTCAGCCCAAACGTGGGTGCCCGTGGCGGTTTCGATGAGCTGAGCGTTGATCCGTAACCTTCCGTCCTGTCGACGGGCACTGCCTTCCAATACGTACCTGACTCCTAGCTTACGTCCGAGTTCCCGGGGATCGACGGCCTTAGTCCGATAGGCAAAAGCGGTGTTCTTGGCAACGACGAGAAATCCATGAATTCTGGCTAACCCAGTTGTCAAGTCTTCGGTGAAAGCATCGCTGAAGTAGTCTTGATTTGAATCACCGCTAAGATTGTTAAATGGCAATACTATTAGGGCTGGCCGCTGTTGGAGCTTAGGCTGGGAGGTATCGAAACCGGTCCAGCCTAAACTGCGTCTATCCCAATCGCCGTGGTACCACGTGACGCCCAAGATTACTGTCAGCGCGAAACAAAACAGGACGATTAGTTGCGCTTTGCGGAACTTTTTCAATTCCCGCGGTTTTGTACCGGCGCCGTTGAGTTTCTTCTGGTCAGGAAGAACCCGGAACGCCCTTATTGGCCGAGCGATGTTTTTGACTTCAAACTCTCCCAAGTCCTCAAGTCCATAGCCCAGCTTGTCTCGAATTTGATCGCGGGCTGCGCGCGAAACACATACACCTCCAGGCTCAGCCAATGCTTCTAGTCGTGCGGCAACATTCACACCATCGCCATGGATATCATTACCTTCAACAATGACGTCTCCCAAATTGACGCCAATGCGAAGGTCGATCCGTCGATCATCGGGTTCAGCGGAATTGCGTTCTGCCATGCCCTTCTGGATTTCAGTGGCGCTTTGGATGGCATCGACAACGCTGGCAAATTCGACCAGTAGTCCGTCGCCGATGCTCTTGACGATGCGACCTTGGTGATTAGTGATGGAGGGCTCAATCAGTTCACCAAGGTGTGCATTGTATCGCGAGCGGGTCCCGGCCTCATCGCCGCCCATTAGGCGGGAGTAACCCACCACATCAGTGACCAATATAGCCGCAAGCCTTCTTTGGACATGATCATCGGTCATCGAGATCTGCATCCACACCAATACGCCATGTGCGGAACTCTAAGCCTCCGTGAAAGACAAGTCCATTGATCCCCTATGTACAAGTTGGGTCAACAAGAGACGTCCCGCACATAGCAAATCACTCGGGCATTCCCGCCTTAACTGCGGCATCGTATAGTCGTTTACGATCCTGTTCGGATTTGTATGTGTTGAGCCATGTCCAATTGGACATGCGAAAATTGGGATTCAATCGTTTGTACCGTTCGGTAGTCTGAGCAGCTTCAATCCTCTTGTCTAAATACCATTGCGATGCGGACATGAAAACCGAACCAATAGGGCTCTTAACAGGCCCAAGTTTCTCGATTCTCTTCTTCCAGATTGCTTCAGAATTCCTATAGTCTCCCTTCATGAAGTAGGCTATGGCGAGGAAAGAAAGTCCGCGGACAGTATCTATCCGGCTCAAGTCCCGCGCCAATTCAAGGTGTTTGACACCCTGAGCGGCCTCTCCGGCAAACTGCAGGTAAAAACCCATAAACAGGTTTTCCTCGTAACCACCAGGCTGAATGGCTATGGCCTCTCGTGCGGCATCAACCGCGAGATCTGTTTTGCCCTTTGCTAGGAAAGCGCTGGCCAATGCTATATGCGACCAGGCAAAATTTCTGTCGAGTTCGATAGCTTTCTTCGCCAATTCGAGTGACTTACTGACGTCGTCAATCCTTGAGCTTCCATAACCAAAACGCGCCTTGACTGAGTAGTTGAACGCCAAACCGGCATATCCGCCCGCAAAACTGGGGTCCAATTCAATGACACGTTTGAACAGCTCCTCTCCACGTTCAATATTTGCCCTATTAGGAGAATCGACGGCCTTTCGGGCGCGCAAGAAAGCGTCATAGGCGTCAATGTTGATGACATGTTTCTGGAATACTCGGTCATGCTC
>JBPCWA010000030.1:0-5046 GCA_051009975.1 Hyphomicrobiaceae bacterium | reverse complement strand
GAATTCAAGTATGCGTTCGTGTTGCTTCGAAACGCCAGGAACTGTTGTCGTAGCGTTATGCCACCACTGTTGAGATAGTAGAAAACCTTGGTACATTACTGACCACGGAAAGACATTCCATTCAGGATCGTTGAATCTTCGGTCTTGATCTAGTGGCTCAATGCAGGCCTCGGCGTGCCCGACGAGCGCATGCATCGCATACATCTGTAATCGCAAAATTTTGCGCGCGAGTTTTTGAGTGAGTTGGAATTGCTTGCCTGGCGCGGTTGCTAAGTGAAGCATCCAATCGAAGTATGCCTCTGCCAATGCAGCTGGTGACAGACCGCCCGTAAGCCGAGCCAATGCAGCATGATGTGCGCGATCTATTGCCTCTGGCAGCAGGTGCGCGGCGAAAGAATCTTCCGAGCCTGCGATCGAAAGCGGAAGCATGTGTTCAGGAAGGCAATCCCAATTTCGATTCCGTGACCTAGAAGATAATTGATCCGTTTCTGGCCGATTGGGTCGGTCGGCGCTATTGCTGGCGATTTGGGGATCGGAAGATAAGATTGCGTCGCTCCCTTCTGCTGGCGCCCTTCTTTGCCGAGTGCCATCTTGAACTCTCGGATCGGCGCAACGCAGAGTGGCTGGTACTTGGCTGGGTTCTGGCATGCGACACTAATATCCTTTGATCGCACAAACTTGTGCTTTGCGCTGATGGACGTGTCCGAGCAGCTGCTCGGTCCGCCGCGCGCCAAACTCTTGTCGTGGAGAACGCTTCCCCTTTGGCATGGCACAATTGTTCAAGCATGCTGATATCCTCTGCGCTTGGCGTTGATTTTGATCAAGCAGCTTTCGCGCAGCTGGAGGAATTGGGCCGCTTTATCAGTCTCCAAGCAACAGGTGCAATCTAGGCAAAGGCGCGCGGTTCCCATCGCTTCCAAGATAACATCGAAGATGTTATCAGCCTCGTTACTGAGCTAATGATCTGAACGGGCACAGCCATCTCTTGGGTCTATCGAGATAGCGTCCAAAAATTTGCTTCCAGTCTGGGCCAAGCAAAAAGGAAGTCAATCAGCGTCGGCGCTTTGGTATAGGGCTTTGGGTACACCGTTCGGGCGGTTTGGGTGAAAGAGGTGGAGGCTTCAGGGTGAAATACAAATATATAGACCTTGAGATCCGCAATTGCGTTGGATGGTTTCTGTTCAACCGGCCCCCGGTTAACGCAGTCGACTGGGATATGCTGGATGAGCTGGGCCGGGCGTTTCGAGAACTGGCTGAGATGCGGCGTGTCCGGGTTATAGTTATTGCCAGTCGACTGGAAGAGTATTTTAGTGCCGGGGCAGATTTGTCTTCTTTTGCTAACAGCTCTCCGCGGAGCATGCAGGAGTGGGTCGAAAATACCCACGAACTCGCAACCCAGATACGCGGGGCGAACCAGCCTATTCTCGCGGCAATTCAAGGCGTCGCTGTTGGCGGAGGACTAGAAATGTCGCTGCATGCCGACCTGCGATTCGCTACACACGGCGCACGCTTGGGCCAACCGGAGATCAATATCGCGTTTTTACCACCGGTGGCCGGAACACAGGCTCTGGTTCGTCTCGTAGGACGCAGCGCCGCGTTTCGCATCCTCTACGAAGGTGAGCTTATTGATGCGCAAAAGGCGCTTTCGATTGGCCTGGTGGATTTTCTGTCCGAACCGGGGCAACTGGAGGCGGACGTTCAGGGCTATGCAGAACGATTGGTGGAAAAACCGGCCAACGCCCTCGCGGCTATTAGGCGTTGCTTGGTCGATGGCGGTGGTGCAACGTTTGACGACGGAATGAAAATTGAGCGACAACAGGCAAATCGGTTGAGCGGGCATCCGAATTTTCAAATTGGCGTTACATCTTTTCTCGGAAAGTCCAAACCACGATGGACTTAGTCGCACCACAGTGACATCTGAGTGACATCTGAGCGACATCTGAACGACCAACCTGTCGTGCGTCGCGCGGTTATAGCAACGCAACCAGGAAGATTTCACTAATGCGCGCTTATTTCGGTGTCCTCGTCGGCCTGCAGCGATGCTAGGATCTGCCTCTTGACGTCGGTCGGTTGGCATTCAATCGCACGGGTTACGGCCCGTAGTTCGCGGCGTAGACTGTAGACTTGGTCGAGCAGCGACAAGATGACAGGGACAGTGTCGCTCGCGACTTGGAGGTCGTCTTCAATTTGCCTAATAAGTTCACAGCGGGCAATATCAAGAGCATCGAACAGTTGACCGCTGTCGGAGGCTACGGGCTTCACCCAACCCTGGGTCACCCACGCGCGCAACCGAATCACAGAAATACCTGACAGATGCTGCAAGACTTCAGATTCTTTCATCGTCATTGCATCTGCTCCATTGTCGTGCGCGGGTTGTAGTCGTGTTCGCCCGACCAGGTTTGGAAGAATTGCTCAAGTTCCGGATCGATTTTTTCCGGCATCGCGATTGTGATCCGGACCAACTGATCACCAATTGCAGTTGAGGATTGCACACCTTTTCCGCGCAGGCGAAGCACTTGGCCGGACGTCGCTCCTTTCGGGATAGTCATGCTTACTCGCCCAGTCACGGTAGGGACTTCAACTTTCCCACCGAGAATCGCCTCGTGTATACCGATTGGCAGATCGAGTAGGATGTCATTTCCATCTCGGGTGAAGAATTGGTGTGGTCGAACTTGAACTGAGACCAGAGCGTCACCGTTGAGACCCCCACTTGACCCGGGTTGCCCCTTGCCTTTGAGCCTCAGTGTCTGTCCGTCCTTAATGCCGGCCGGAATGGTGACATTGAGCACAGCTCCGTCCGGCAGTGTGATACGCTTCGTGTCCCCGTTGACGGCATCCAGAAAATTCACGCTGAGTTGGTAGCGGACATCGTTACCGCGCTGCTGGTAAGGTGGGCGTTGTTGAGAGGTGGCGTCGGTTTGGCGTGCTCTAAAATAGGCTTCAGCAAAGAGATCCCCAAGGTCGACGAAATCCTCGTAGCCATGACTGGTGTGGTAGTGGTGTTGGGTGTCGGAATCGGCATAGCTACGATAGAACTGCTGGTCCGGCTTCTCGCCTCCCGATTCGTCTATTTCTCCTTTGTCATAGCGCTCGCGCTTCTCGCTGTCGCCGAGGATGGAGAACGCTGATGCGACGTTCTTGAAGCGATCCTCAGCCTCTTTGTTGCCTGGATTGAGGTCAGGATGCAGCTGTTTCGCGAGCTTGCGGTAAGCTTTCTGAATTTCATCGGCGGAAGCGGTGCTGTTCACGCCGAGTACGTCGTAGAGTTTTTTAGGCAAAATGGCACTCAAGCTGTTGCATCTCGTTCTAAGGAACGTTGTGGACGTGAGTTTCGCAGATGCGCGGCACGGTGAATAGTCTGTGTTTCATATCTGCGACTATGCTGCTGTCAATTCACGCTTCAGTATTTTTCCGTTGGCGTTTCGTGGCAAGGGATTATTTTGGAAATTAAAGGTTTCCGGGATTTTATAGTCGGCGACAAGCTCCGCGCATCGACGTCGCAGATCATCGGGATCGATCTGCGTGTTGGTGACGACGAATGCATGCACCCGTTCTCCCAATACCGGACACGACTTGGCAATGACAGCCGCTTCAATTACGCCAGGCAATGTCATCAGCACATTCTCGATCTCAATCGAGTAAATTTTGTAGCCGCCACGATTGATCATGTCTTTCCGGCGATCTAAGACATATACATATCCGTCGGCATCTATCGAACCAATGTCTCCTGATCGCCAATATCCACCAACAAAGCTCCGGGCGGTGGCATCGTCATCTTCCCAATAGCCTGGCACGACCATCGGTCCTCCCAACCACAATTCTCCCGCCGCACCGGCTGGCACCTCCCTGCCGTTGTCGTCCATCGCTAAAACATCCCCGCAAGGGACAGGGCGACCGACGCTGCTTGATCGTTTGGTCGTCTGCGATGGAGGCATCAGTGTGACTGGCGACGTGGTCTCGGTCGCACCGTAAGCATTCATCAAATTTACATTGGGCAATTTCTCGGCGAACGCAGCAATTGTAGCCGGCGGCATGGCAGCTCCGCCGTAAGCGGCAATTCGCCAGTTTGGATAGCTCAAGCCGTCAAACTGGGGATCAAGGAGACACAAATTGTACATGGCGGGAACCATCAATGAGTACGTCATATGTTCTTGCTGGGCGAGTTTAAGAAATGAGGATGGTTTAAATTCTGGCAGCACAACGAGCGTTGCCGCAGCACGGGCCACTGCCATAATCAATGCTACAATGCCAGTAACATGGCTCAGTGGAACAGCGGCCACGGCTCGGTCTGTTGATGAGAGACCCATGCACGACTCATAATGCAGAGCTGAGTGACAGATGCTGAGGTGCGTCAGCATGGCTCCCTTTGGTCGACCAGTCGTGCCTGAGGTGTAAAGGATGATGGCGGTATCCTCCTCCGCGACCTGAGCAGGTGGCGCATCGGCGCTCTTGGCGCGTAGAAGCGATAAGCGGTATGCATTTGGTTTAGCACTGTCTATGGCCACAACTTCCGGGTTTGAGGCCGCTCCTATGGGCTCAGTTGCCCGGCGTTCCAAGTCAGCTTCACAGATAAGCAACCTTGTGCCTGATTGAGCTGTGATGTAGTTGACGCCTGGAGCCTGTTCGCGCGCGTTTATCGGCACCGCGATCGCTCCGATGCGCAAAATTGCAAACAACAGGACGGGAAATACAACTGCATTTCTTAATTGCATTGCGACCCGGTCGCCGCGGCCTACACCCCTCTCCCTCAAGGCCGTTGCGCAGAGGGCGACTGCGTCGTCCATCTCGCGGTAAGTCATCCGCTCTCGTCCACAAACAACGGCTTCACCATCGGGGTTTTGGGCGACGGCATTCTGCAGGAGATCAAATGAATTCTTTGGACGGTCGGCAAAACAGCGTACTAGGCGGTTGCCGTAGTGTGTTTCTTGTCTCGAGGGCGGAACCTTGCCGATCCAGAGATTATATTCTTGCTGCTTTGGGTCAAACATCTTTCAATTGTACTGTGCAAGTCGGCTCTGAGGCGATCAAGAGTACATTGCTTCGTTC
>JBPCWA010000029.1:0-3721 GCA_051009975.1 Hyphomicrobiaceae bacterium | reverse complement strand
CCGGCAGTACCGGTCGCTGTGATTGGGATCGACAGCTCATGATGACCGCCACCGCACGTTGCCGCAAATATCTGCACTTCGCGGGCTGGTTCTCGACCAGCAACGCAGACGCACGTTTGATGGCACGACAATGGCATCGAAGCGTTAATCGATCTTCATCGTTGCATGCGCGCATCGATAACCAATCAGCGCAATCAGTCGTGTCCAGTTCGAGTGCTGGTAATTCGCGTGCTCATTGGTTCGCCTCGACGCCATGCCGTGCGGTGACCAAATCCCCATAGCGCAAGTGGCACCGCCATCATGCCTATCCCGCGATTTCCTCCATTGGATATTTTCCGACGCCGGGGCTAAGCCTCGAAACCCATCGCCAGCGCTCGGGCCGGCATCCGAAAACTAAACAAAAGCAGTCATCTCTTAACAGATCACTTAACGAGGCGGTGGCATCCGATGGCGGTGAAGCGGCGGTCGCGGCGTCCGCCTGACACATTGCTGGCCGCCGGAGGGGCGGCGACACCGCGGTTCGTCTGTCAGCCCCCGGGGCCGTCCGCCATGATGTGGCCCATCAAGTCGTTCACGTTCAGCTCCAAATCCCGGATGGTGTTCTTGACGACTTCTCCGATCGAGATCACGCCCACAACCTTGCCCGCTTCCAGCACTGGCAGATGGCGATAACCGCGCTCCGCCATCATTGCCATGCAGCCATCCAGCGGATCTCCCGGCTTGACCGTCATCGGGTTGCCTGTCATCACTTGGTCCACCGGCGTATGCTTCGCATCGAGCCCGGGCAGCAGCACTTTGATGGCGCAGTCGCCCAGGGTCACGATACCGACCAGCATGCCGTCGTCGATTACCAGCACCGCCCGGATCCGGTTATCGCGCATCTGGTGCAAGGCTTCGATGACCATGTCGCCGGAACGAACATGGATCAGGGCACCACTCTTCTGGGCCAGAACGCTTTTTACTGTGCTCATCGATTTCCTCTCGTGGACCCTGTTCTGTCCTACCCGCTTTGCCCTGTCTTCGCGGCACAAGTCCTCCGCCCGGTAAAGATCATGAACTCAGACTTTCGAGCGAGCATTGAGTGAAATCAAACAGACGACTGTCAGGTCGCTTCGGTTCAAACTTTGAAAGACTTTGCATGAGGTCATCGCTTCCGCTTACCACCCAGCTTTATGCATCCGGTGCTCCAAAAGAGCTGAAAACCTACGGGCCAGAGCACTAAATCGCTGGCGCGCTATGTGTTGTGGAGCGCGGGCTTCGCGCCTTTCATTTACCGATTGAACCGAGTTTCGGCGCTGTAGAAAGAGCGGCGTTGAAAACTGGATTGTTCCATCAACCCCAGTGGGAGGGAACACTCCATGACAATCTTCAATGCTTCAAAGACCGATACAACGTCGCTGCGCGAGCAGATGATCGCCGATATGGCGGCGCGTGATTTGAACCCACATACACAACGATCACATATTCATAGCTGCAAGCGGTTCACTGCCTTTCAAGGCTGTATCCTCTGCCCGTACTTGTTGGACTTTGAAACGTCTGCGACTCTACTTGAGAATTTCAACAATATGATCGTACCGGCGCGCCCGTGCCATCATCAAAGGTGTTTCGCCGTTGCGATCGCTGATCGATTTGTCGGCACCGGCCGCGAACAGCGCTCGCACGGTTTCGACATGGTGGGGGCCACCATTTCCCAGTACGACAGCTTCGATGAGCGCCGTCCAGCCCAGATTATTGACATGATCGAGGGGCGCACCTGCTCTGATGAGAACTTTGACGACTTCAACATGGCCGAGGTGGGCTGCCGCGATAAGGGCGGTGCCATCATAGATGCTCGTAATATTGCGCGGGTTGGCGCCAAGCTTGATTGCCTGCTCGACAAGTTGCGGGTCGTTGGCAACCGCGGCGATCGTTACAATATCATACCTCTCATTTTCCAATGCGTTTGGATCGGCACCGCCTTGAACCAATTCCGCAACAGCATCGTCGTGCGACCCGAACGCGGCCACATGCAGGGGCGTGCGCCCCGCTCGATCTCGTGCATTGGGATTTGCACCGGAGGCGATGAGCTTCCGAATTTCTGCGACATCGTTTTTCCATGCGGTTAGATGAAGCCCCTCGTAGGCTGCAAGTTCTTGAGATGTTGGTGCCGTCTGGCCGAGGACCATTTGGGACCACAAGACCATCGATGCCACCATGAGGGTTTGTTGCCAGCACCGATAGATCGGGGTCACACTTTTGAACATCTGCGAGTCTCAATCACACAATTTGGGCGCGCCACCGCAACTGCAGCCAGCAGGATTCCAGATAGATAGCGATGTGTCTGCTTCCTCACCAACGTAGTGTCAATTCAAACAAACAGCAGGTCAACAAACACGGGGCGCCTACTGCGGCCCGCGATAGTAGGCCAATGAGTTGATGCAAATCAAACCGTCCATTTGAGCTTCGCTGTTAGTCGTAGTCTCTCGCTCCCGCCTATTGCATCTGTGTCGCAACGGTAGCGGAGACGAAAGTCATCGTAATGCAATCCTACGATGAAAATATTCTAACGAGTGTGGATGACAGGAGTAGACCAATGAAGATCGGAAAATTAGCTCGTGTTCTTGCCGTCAGCCTGGCGCTGCCAGTGGCGGTACTCGCGACAACATCTGCGATCGCAAAGGATGAAAAGAAAGATGGTGGTGTCGCAGAGGGCGCGGCCAAAGGCGCAATCGTGGGCGGCGCAGCAGGCGCTCTCTTGCCTGGGGTGGGCGTGGCAACAGGAGCAGCCGTTGGAGCTGTGGTTGGCGGCGCCAAAAAGGCCGGCGAGAAGAAAAAGGAAAAGAAAAACTAGCTATCAAGACTTCTAGCAGCACAGCTGACCACGTCGCGCTGAGAGCCATGTCAATCGCTGGCAGGCGGCGGTGTCTGCAATGGAAAGAAAACCGGTACATGCTGCGAAGAAATAGGAGCGCATCTTACTTCTCCTCGAGGGTGTACTGGTTGACCTCTTAGGTCATCATGATGAGACGCATGGCCGGTAGCAATGATGGAACCAGAAGTCGCTATAGCTTGATAACGGCAGCGAGCAATCGTGGTGCATCGCAACCGCGATAACTGCCGAGACTTCCGGTTAGTAGCCCACAAGATTTGAACTCACAGCGAATACAAGGCGTCCGCTATATGGGACATGATGTGCCGTCGCCGTGGAGCGCTGGTGGTCACTCACCAAAGTGGCCCCAAACTGCCATCTTCACAGTCATTGGCGATCTCAGCATTTTTAGTTTCATCCCGAATGGCCGAAGTTCTTCGCGGAGTAGAGAAGTCTCGAGAAATCTTGTCTCTTGTCACTCGGCGGGCTGGATCTCTGGGAACGTCCAACTTCCGTTGATGATTTCTGCGCGCGGCTGGTACATCCGGATGGCGTGATTCCAGCCCGCCGTGATGGGGATGCAGTTTACGCGATCGTCGTCGCACCCGCCGAAATGGATGGTGATGGAGCCGTCGTCGTTCGGCTTGGCGGTGACATTGTTGTAGCTGTTCCGGCCAAGATCATTGGCCTCTAGATAGCCGTCGGCGTTAGGGACGGTGACCGACCAGAACGCATCGACCGGCACGTCCTTGGCCGTAACTTTGTACGAAACTTTACCGTTGTTCTCCGGTACGCTGTCCATGACGTACATCGCCGCGCTTTGCGGCAGCCCGCCCCAACCGGCGCCCGCACCGATCAAGTAGTGGGTGGGCG
>JBPCWA010000028.1:0-3517 GCA_051009975.1 Hyphomicrobiaceae bacterium | reverse complement strand
TCGCTGAAGAGGGGGTCGTCATGCGAAACCCCCGGATCATATCCGATCGCCGGTTGTGTCGTTGTTTTTTCTTAGCATATGTGTAAGCTACGGAATATTGGTCTTGTGAACGGTTTGAACCGTCCGTGTAGGCATATCAAAATAGCCAAGAGTGGTGTTATTAGAGGGCGTCTGGAATGTGTCTAAAAGCTAATGTTCGTTTTGCACTGGGCCTCGCAATGATAAGTCTTTCTGCTTGTAGTGAGGAGTTTTCTCCGGTACCGGAACAAGTGCGACCGATCCGAGCCTTTACGATTGCCGACGTGGCTAGCGGCAAGGTGCGAAAGTTCTCCGCCGTCATCAATGCTAGCGATTCCTCCAGCTTGAGTTTTCAGATTGGCGGCAACGTCGACGAGGTGCGGGTAAGCCAAGGAGATCAGGTAACTAAGGGACAGGTGCTGGCAGTGCTGGACAAGATACCCTTCCAACTCAATGTGCAGGCGGCGGAAGCAGATCTCGTGGTCGCGCGGGCGGATCAAGCGCAAAAAAAAGCGGATTTCGATCGCCAGAAAACACTATACGAGCAGGGTTGGGTAGCAAGGGTGCGGTTCGACAATGCGCAGCGCTACTATAGTTCATCGGTCGGCCGCGTCGACTACGCGGTGGCAAGGCTCAATTTGGCGCAACGAGACCTTAGGAACACGACCCTAGTTGCTCCATTTGATGGCTTTATCTCGGTTAGATCCATCGACCCCTTCGTTGAGGTTCGGGCCGGGCAAATACTTTTCCGTATTGATGCTGAAGGTGGTTTCGAGGCGGCGTTCGGAGTACCGGAAAACACGATCTCTCAGGTCGTGGCTGGTATGCAGGCTACTGTCAAATTCCCACAAATCGGCGAGCCGGTTGACGCTCTTATCACAGAGGTTGGCAGCGCCGCCGGCATCGGCAATGCCTTCCCGGTCAAGGCGACGCTAATTGAACCGCCGTCAATTGTGCGCCCCGGTATGACGGCGGAGGTCACACTGTTGTTATCGGAAGGTGCAATGGAAAGTGGCTATTTGGTTCCGCTGTCCGCGGTCAAGCCGAGCGACACGTCAGGTGAGGGATTCGTTTTCATCTACGAACCCAAGTTTTCGACGGTACGCCGCACATTGGTCAAGTATGCGCATCCATTGATCGGCAACATGGTTGGCGTAACGGTTGTTAAGTCCGGGGATATAGTGGCCACAGCCGGAGTGAACTTCCTAGTTGATGGCCAGAAGGTCAAGCTCTTGGAGCCGGCAGTGGGTAGTTAGCCGGATCGGAAAGGACTGGACCGAATGTTTGGAAAAATCACAGAGTTCGCGATCAAGGTAAACAGGATCACGGTCGTGGTATTGGTAGGAATTCCGATAATTGGTTATTTGATTTTTCTTGACTATCCCCGTCAGGAAGATCCCTCCATTGAAATTCGCGAAGCGATTGTCACAGCCTCTTTCCCCGGCATGGACGTCTATGAGGTCGAAGACCTGATAACATTTAAGTTGGAAGAGAAAATTCGCGAAATCGGTGAAGCCGACGATATCTGGTCGTACTCTAAGTCCGGACAGTCCATAGTCCACGTTGAATTGGATGATTGGGTACAAGGTAAAAACATTGAACAAGTTTGGATAAAACTACGCAATAAACTTTCCGACTTAGCTCCGGAGCTACCGGCTGGTACCATCGGCCCTTTCATCAATGACGATTTCGGCATGACGGCGATTGCGACGATTGCCTTATGGAGCGACGGATATTCGCTCGAAGACATGCGCAAAGTCGCCCGCGACTTACGCCGTCGCCTTGATTCCCTCGAAGGCGTGGAAAAGATCGAAACCTTCGGCGTCCAGCAGGAGCGCGTCTTTCTCGAAGTCTCGAACACCAAGATCGCGCGCCTGGGCATTCGGCCGCGGGCAATCATCGAAACGCTTAAAAGTCAGAACATTCTACTGCCGGGGGGCATCATTGACGCCAGTGGTCAAAACATTGTCGTTGAGGCGTCGGGGACCTTTAACAATGTAGAAGAGATTGCATCGACCCTTATTCCTTTGCCCAACAGCGATATGACGATCCCGCTAAAGGATGTTGCCCGTATCAATCGTGATTATGTAGATCCTGCCGACAAGCCCGTATTGTATAATGGTCGCCCAGCAATCGTTCTGAGCGTCGCAATTCTGGACGGCGTCAATTCGGTCGGGTTCGGCCAGCGGTTGACCTCGCGAGTTCAGGAATTTGAGCGGTCACTGCCATTCGGCTACTTTCTCGAATATGCTACCTTTCAGCCCGTCCTTGTGGAAAAGGCAGTCAACGGCGCTCTCATTAACCTCGCCCAGACGCTGGTCATCGTACTGTTGGTGGTCATGCTGTTCCTGGGCGTGCGTACTGGACTGATCGTTGGTTCCTTTGTGCCCCTAGTCATGCTGTTTGCCCTTATCGGCATGTCGATCTTAGGCGTCGAGTTGCAACGCATGTCGATCGCGACCATGATCATAGCCCTGGGCATGATGGTGGATAGCGCCATAGTCATTGCCGAGAGTATACGAAACAGGATTGAGCAGGGCGAAGATCGCAAGCGGGCGGCCATCGAGGCCGGACGGACACTGGGTCTGCCTTTGTTAACCTCCACGTTGACAACGATCCTCGCCTTCTTGCCAATCGTCCTTGCAAATGGTCAGGTCGGCGAGTATACGCTGTCCATAGGGCAGGTTATAATCTTGGTCTTGCTTTCGTCCTGGTTCATGTCGATGTATATAACCCCGACGATGTGCTACTGGTTCTTAAGGGCGAAGACGAATACCAGTCAGGAGGCCGGCAATCCCAATCAATATGACTCGGCGTTTTACCGCTACTACCGCGGATTTCTCGAAACGCTCTTACAGCGACGTACGCTCTGTATAGTTGCAGTAATCGCCGTCACCATCGGCGTCGGCTCTCTATCGCGATTTGTGGTGCAGGAGTTCTTCCCGGCCAACGATAGGAACCAGTTTCTGATTTACGTCGATCTCGAGGCGGGCGTGCATATCAACGAAACGACGAGGGTCATTGAGAATCTGAGTGACTGGCTGGGTCGCGAGTCCATCAATCCCGAGATTACTCACACAGTTGCCTATGTGGGCAGCGGTGGACCTCGTTTCTTTCTCTCGCTTTCGCCAATCAACCCTGACCCTCATGTAGCTTTCGTGCTGGTGGAGACGAAATCGAATACTCAGATCCCTGACGTTCTGAAGCGGTCCCGCCGATACATTGAGGCGAATTTTCCGGAAGCAAAAGGCCAGGTTAAAGCGATGTGGCTTGGACCGTCGGAAAGTGGGTTGGTGGAAATCCGGATAAGCGGACAGAACGAGAACATATTGATGGCGAAGGCAGAATATCTATTGGCTGCATTTCGAGCGATCCCCGGTTCAATCCATGTCAAACAGGACTGGGAAAACCGGGTGTTCAAGATCGATGTCCACGTGGATCAAAATCGCGCCCGGCGTGCAGACGTGACCTCGGAGGATATTACCAATACCTTAAACGC
>JBPCWA010000027.1:0-61068 GCA_051009975.1 Hyphomicrobiaceae bacterium | reverse complement strand
TCCTTATGATGTCCAACCAATGCAGAGCGCCGTACTAGCAAACTCCAGCTCGGAGTGGCATGGAGCTGCGATGACACGACGCAAGGATGTGCATAGGGCCAGCAGCAGACTAACAGGTTTTCCCACTACTCCTTCAATCGCCCGGTTAACGCCTCCAAGAAGCGTGATTTGGATACTGCAGATGTGATTTCCACTGCCCTCTTAGGTACCGGAGGAGGACATATTTGGGCGTCCTTGCTTTCAATTGAAAGCTTGGAGGATTGTGTCTCCAGTTGCAACAATATCTCACTCAATGAAGCAGAACCTGACGACTGATTTTTGTGCTCATCGGAAGGGACTGCTTCCGATGGCGCACGATCGCCCGACTGGTCAGTCGCGCCCAGTCGCTGACGCTGTGAGCGATTGATCACGTCTATTGGCGGTCGGCGCAAATCAGGCATAATGACATTCGCGATCATTTTCTCCAGATTGGCGATCCGCTGATTGAGAGGATTGTTTGGCGCTAGTGTTGCACGAGAATGAGCCTCTTCGGCTTCATTGTCGGAAATCAGTGGCGGTGCATAACCGCGCGGATCCTCAGCCAGATCTACCAGCAGGTCGATGACCTCAAGGATTTTTCTCCTTGCGAGGAAGAGACGGTTGTCCTCCAAAACTTGCGTAAGACTGGCGGGCAGCTTGGCTTTGGCGACTGCCTCAGATTCCGGCAAATCCGGCCACTGTTGGAATTTCGACTGATATTCTCGCCAGCCTTCGTCAGCAGACAGAAATGCCTCAATACGCGCCAAAGCGCGTTGCATGGCCTTGAGCTGGACGACGATGCCGTTTTCCATCCGACTGCCCGATCGTTCCTGTTAAGCGCACAGCTAACGCACTAAAAAACGCAAGATCGCAAACACTGGACATTCAGCGGAAATTGAACATTACGCAGCAACGAGATGACTGCGGGAACGAAACAATGCGCAGGAACGAGACACGACGCACCCTACACAAATCGCCGGGTATCTTGATTGCACACAACTGCCACCGGCCAAATTGCGACCGACCAAATTGCGACCGGCCGGATTACGACGGGCCAGACCATGACGGATCTGATCATGACCAGCTAAAGTCTGGTTCTAACCGGATCTCGCCGAATCCGTTGCTCACCTCGGTGAATCACTTTCCGGTAGAATAACGCCAAATATGACAATCGCCATCTTAATGAGTCGTGCATACCCTAGTCTGTTGTCGAAAACGGTCAGCCCACAAGCGGCGTCGCTGATGCAATCTTCTACGTTTTACTCTTTAGGCCCTCTACAGCAGGCTCTCCACAGCATCTTGACGCCACGTCTGGACTAACGAAATAGCCGCCTCGAGCGAAAGATCGCAGCCAACCCCAAAAATACGTCAACTCGACAGGACGACCAAAATACTACCTTCTTTCTGGAAGGTGACGTCGGGATGCTCTACGGCAAAGCAGCACTCAAGTACATCAGCAAGTCGAAAAGGTCTGCGTGTCCAAAACGGATAGCGCAAGGTCGCGCCAATATACCGCGCGTGCAACCACGATCACCTAAGGCAAAAAATGCACAATTGAGTAAAAAATGACAAAGTCGGATGTGTGGCGTCGCGTTGGCATCAACGATGATCGAAAGCAACAACAAACCGGGTAGAGATGCTCATTCCGCCTCAGCGCGAATTGCTGCATCCTCTAGTCTGTTGCGAGCGATTCGGATCCTTGCGGTAAAGCTGATCGTCAAGGCGACCGACTCGGTCCGGCCTATACTGGACCTTCTGAATGCCCAGATCGGACACAACCTGCGTACCTTCGCTGGTGACCGCCAGTTCCTCGTTTGGTCGCTCGGATTGGCACTTGGGGTGACAGTGGCCTATCTGACAGTCGCGTTCCGATGGTCCATAGGACTGTTGCAGTATGCTTGGCTCGGGACAACGTCAGAAAAAGTCGCGAGTGCCGCTGCTAGCGCACCTTGGTGGGTAGTCCTGTTCGCTCCCGCGGTAGGTGGTGCAATCGTTGGTTATATTCTCTACCGTTACATGCCAGGACGTCGTGCCCAGGGCGTCGCCGATGTCATTGAAGCTCGCGCGGTCCGCGACAGCCACATCCCTCTGGGAGCGGGCGTTTGGAGTGCAGTACTCGCGACATTGTCCTTAGGGTTCGGTGCCAGTGCTGGGCGCGAGGGACCTATGGTTCACCTAGGTGCATCGGTCGCGTCGTTTGTCGAGAATTATTTCCATCTCTCACCAGGTTCACGTCGGACATTATTGGCTTGTGGCGTTGCTGCCGCGGTCGCGGCGTCTTTTAATGCCCCAATGGCCGGTGTTTTGTTCGCACACGAGGTCATTCTCGCGCACTACGCTCTCAGCGCCTTCGTGCCAATCGTGATCGCGTCCGTCGCGGCAACGCTGGTTGCCCGAGTCCATCTAGGTGATTTTCCTGCTTTCATCATCCCCGACTACCAGATTACCACCTACTGGGAATTCCCTGCGTTTGCACTGCTTGGCGTAACCTGCGCTGCGGTTGCCATTGCCTTTGAAGCGGCGCTGATGGTGACTGAAAAAATTTCGTGGAAGTTCGAAGCGCCACTCTGGCTCCGCCCAATTGTCGGCGGACTTATGGTCGGTTCGATTGCTCTCGTATTTCCTCAGGTACTTGGTGTGGGATACGAAGCGACCGACGCCGCACTTAAAGTCGAATATCCTCTCTGGATCATGCTCGCATTATTAGTTGCGAAAACAGCCGCAACCGCGATCACATTGGCGACCCGATTTGCCGGCGGAATCTTTTCCCCCGCAATTTATCTTGGGGCCATGGCGGGAGGGTCATTTGGTCTGATCGCCAGCTCTGTTTTCCCCGACATGGCGTCGAGCCACGGTCTTTACGCTATTCTTGGCATGGGAGCCGTTGCTGCAGCAGTCCTAGGTGCTCCCATTTCGAGCACGCTCATCATTTTGGAAGTTACCAAAGGCTATGACATTTCACTGGCCCTTATGTTGACGGTGTCAATCGCTCATGGACTGACGCGCGCTGCATTGGGTCACAGCTTTTTTCATTGGCAACTCTCAAGACGCGGCCTATCCGTGCAAGAAGGGCCGCATCAGGAAATCATGCGATCGCTGACGGTAAGGGAATTTGCGACTTTCTACGAACCAGACAAGTGTCGAAGGCGCGATCCGGCGGCCGAGCCGGATTGGTTGACGACCAACGATACCGTTGCTCATGCCCTTCGCACTTTTGATCGCACAGGCCGACAACGCCTCCCAATAGTTTCCCTTAGCGACGACAACTCTATCGTGGGGAGTGCAGACCGCATGGAAGCACTGGACGCTTTCAATAAGGCGCTGATAGACCGCCACGTTGAAGAGCATCGATAGTCATCGCATTCCATTTTGCCGCAATCTCAGCTGCAACAATTCACCAGTAACACTAAGCTTTCGCCAACGCTTCGCCGATCGGACGGCCCGGCAGTGGATCTCCGACCCGTGCAATCTCCCACTGCAACTGAACGCCTGAATGAGACTTCACGCGCGCGCGCACAGTTTCACCAAGCGTCTCGATATCCTCCGCGGTTGCGTTGTCATCGTTGATGAGAAAATTACAATGCTTCAAAGAAACCATGGCGCCTCCGACGCGGAACCCACGACATCCTGCGGCATCAATCAATTTCCAAGCACTCAGCCCTGGCGGATTTTTGAAAGTTGAACCACCTGTCCGCTCACGTATCGGTTGATGGCTCTCGCGGTAGTCTGCAACGGCCTCCATTTCCTTGAGAATCTCCGCTGGATCACCGGGCCGTCCCTGAAATAGAGCTTCGGTCAATATCCAGTCAGCCGGCACCGAGCAATGACGATATCCAAAACCCATGTCTTTGTTGGACAGGACATGGACGTCCCCTCCAGGTGACACCGCGCGAGCCTGGATCAGAACATCTTTGGTCTCACTGCCGTGGGCGCCAGCATTCATTCGCATGGCACCGCCGATCGCACCGGGTATGCCGCGATAAAATGCGAGCCCAGCAACGCCCGCGTCAGCCGCGAACCGCGCCACCTTCACGTCGGGCATAGCGGCTCCCGCCCTCACGCAGCGCTCATTTTCTATACTTGCATTCGCGAATCCGCGCCCAAGGCGAATTGTAATGCCCGGCACACCACCATCGCGCACCAACATATTGGATCCAAGTCCAATAATCTGCACCGGCAGCTCGCCAGGACAACGCTCCATAAAGTATGCTAAGTCAGCCTCATCAGCTGGCCTGAACAACACTTGCGCAGGACCACCCACCCGGAACCAAGTGATGTCTGACAACGACGCGTTTATCGCAAGCGTTCCACGCAATTCCGGCATTGCAACCTGAATGACGTCTCGCAGATCCTCAAACAAGCTTTGCTCCTGCATAATACGTGCCTCTCGGTCAGCCACTGACATCTTCGAGATGCCTTGGCAAATCACCCGCCCATTCCGTGGATAGGCCAGCACCGAGACAAACAACAGTGTCTCCAGGTTTCGCCATCATTTTTATTTTACCTGCCAACTCCGCTAGTGATGTCACGCAGGCGACTGACCTGTGCCCACTAGCTTGAATTCCAGATGCCAGCGATTGGCTGCTAATGCCTTCAATTGGCTGCTCGCCCGCCGAGTAAAGCGGAATCACAAAGACATCATCCGCGTCGACCAAGCAATTGCAGAAATCCTGGAATAAGTCGCGCACGCGCGAATAACGGTGAGGCTCAATGACAGCTATCACGCGACCTGCAGCGCTCGCACGTGCAGCTGAAAGAACGGATCTAATTTCAATTGGATGATGGCCATAGTCATCGAAAACGCTAACACCATCAACTGTTCCGGTCTTCTGAAACCGCCGCTTGACGCCGGAAAAACTAGCAAGTGCATCGCGAATTTGAGCATCAGGCAATCCCGCCTCCGCTGCGACAGCAATTGCTGCCAAGGCATTCAGCGCGTTGTGTGCCCCAGGAATGGGCACCTCCCACTCCTCGATACGGCGGGCTCCACCGCGCATTCGCGCACCTAAGTCAGCTGAAAAGAACGTGCTGTTTCCTTGAACCGCTACTTCTTGCAACACGAGGTCAGCGTCCGGTGTCAGGCCATAGGAAATGAATCGACGACCATCTCGGCGCAATGCCAAGCGCCCCACCATGTCGCGCACAACCTGTTGATCCGTACAGGCGAGCAGGAGCCCGTAAAACGGAATTTGTCGCATAAACGTGGCGTACTCAATATGCATATTTTCGACCGTGCCAAAATAGTCGAGATGCTCTGGATCAATGTTCGTTACTACCCCGATCTGTGTTGGAATTTGTACGAATGTCCCGTCTGATTCATCAGCTTCAACAATCATCCAACGCCCTTGCCCCAAACGAGCGTTCGAGCCCCAGCTGTTAATGATTCCACCGGTTATGACCGTCGGGTCCAGTGCGGCAGATTCAAATATATGCGCGATCAGTGATGTTGTGGTTGTTTTGCCGTGTGTACCTGTGACCGAAACGGTCGCATAGAGCCGCATCAATTCGGCTAGCATCTCCGCGCGCCGAATGATTACGAGTCCGCGCTCGCGTGCGATTTGCAACTCAGGATTGCTGTCTTTAACCGCTGTCGAGATGACGACAAATTTCACACCAACTAGGTTCGTTTCACCATGGCCGATGAAGACACGGATTCCACGCGTACGTAAACGTTGGACATTGGCACTGTCTTTCTGATCGCTTCCTTGAACCGCAAAGCCAGTGGCGAATAGGAGTTCGGCTATGGCGCTCATTCCAATGCCACCAATGCCTATAATGTGAATGGGTCCAAGTGATTCAGGCAGCTGCATAATTTGGATCGCTTTCAAAATTGGTCAGACCAGCTTCGCGCAGCCCGGTTCGACTTTTCATTTTGGCCTAGCTTGCGGCTTCTGCCCGACCATTTGTTCGACTACATCCGCCAAGTGGCTGGTCGCATGAGGCCTGCCAAGCGCGCGCGCCGCATTAGCTGCAGAAACCAATTCTCCGGGCATCTCACAGACGCTGACGAGCTCGTCTGCTAATCTCGCGGAATTAAGTGATTTTTGCTCTATACACCACGCCGCCCCGGCATCGGCGAGCACGCGCGCATTCTCAAGTTGATCGTTCTCAATCGAATGGGCGTAGGGAACCAGCACCGATGGACACCCAATCACCGTCAACTCTGCTACGGTTGCAGCACCACCGCGTGCAATGACCAGATGCGATTGCGCCATCCAGCGTGGAAGATCAGCGAAATAGCTTTCACAGGTCGCACTGACGCCAGCATCCGCGTAGGCGGCGCGTACGCGTTCTACGTCTTCCCCGCGGCACTGCTGCATCACCAATATGCGCACGCGCAGCGCATCAGGCAACATTGCAACAGCAGCTGGAACGATATCCGCGAAATACTTCGCACCTTGACTGCCTCCAAAAACAAGCAGATGGATCGGACCAAACGCGTCGGGGGCTTGATATTCGCGGACTGCGTTCTCCAGAACCATTGGGCGCACTGGATTGCCAGTCAGATGTACCTTTTTGGCCAATTCATCATCTATAAATTTAACGTTCTTGAACGACGTTGCGATCGCGCCCACACGTTTCGCCAACATGCGGTTGGCTCTGCCGAGCAGCGCGTTTTGTTCATGGATGATAGTTGGGACTGACCTTAGTGCGGCAGCAACAATTGGCGGAAAACTCGGGTAACCACCAAAACCGACCACAGCCTGCGGCCGCGCTTCGCGTAAAATCTTATGGGCTATTCGGACACCGTTAGCGAGTGTGAAGGCCGTCTTCGTCAGGGCAACAGGAGATCGGCTGGTGGTTGTTGCCGACGGTATCTGATAGATGGCCCGTCCGTTGAATTCAGACTTGAAACGCTCTCCTCTCGCATCAGTCGCAAGATCAACAGCGAACCCGCGTTGAGCGAGCTCATCTGCAAGGGCAAACGCAGGAAATAGATGGCCGCCTGTTCCACCGGCGGCCAACATTATTGATCTGGCCATTGCTTGCGTCACTCTTGTCGTCCCGCGCCTATTGTGAACGGATCCCTAAACGGTGGCGGCATCGGCGGCAATTCGCTGCCGAACGATTGCGGCCGGCGTCGCGAGAGAGCTAGCAGCATGCCAAGCGTTATTGAAATGCCCAGCATTGAAGAGCCTCCGGCCGAGATCATAGGCAATGTCATGCCTTTGGCAGGCAGTAGTCCAACGTTCACGCTCATGTTGATAAGTGCCTGCAGGCCGAACATCAGTGCCAATCCTGCAATCGCCAGCCGGTTGGCCGAATCATGCTCTAGCAACGCCTTGATAAAACCGCGAACTACAATAAACGCAAACAACATTACGAGCCCAAGGCACGCCAATGCACCATATTCTTCGGCGATCACGGCAAAAATGAAATCAGCGTGCGCATCAGGAAGACGAGCCTTGATAAATCCTTCGCCGGGCCCTCGGCCCAAAAAGCCACCCTGGACAAAAGACTGATAAGCCAAACCCATCTGCGATCGCTCATCCAGCATCGGGCTCGCGAACTGGTCAATTCGATTGCGCACATAATCAAGCGCGACGTAAGCCCAAACCAATCCACCGACCGTAATGAGCACGAAGGCAATGACCCAAAGTAACGATAGGCCCGCTAGAACAAAGAGTGCTCCCCACACCAATGTCACCAAAACAGACTGTCCTACATCGGGCTGAACTAGCAGCAGACTCACCAAGGCAGTATAAATCGCAAGCGCGATGGGGAGTGCAGGCATATCCTGTCGCCGTTTCGCTTCCGACAGTGCCCAGGCGACCAAAACAACAAAAGCTGGTTTGATAAATTCGGAAGGCTGGATAGAGCCACCCGCAATTCGAATCCAGCGCCGCGCGCCATTGACTTCTACGCCCACGAATTGAACCGCAATGAGCCCGGCAAGAGCGATGATGTAAATTGCAAGCGCCGTGCGACGAACTGTACGAGGGGACTGTAAAGACAACAGGAAGATTATGGCCATGCCGGCGATCGCGAAGACAACATGACGCTGGACAAAATAAAATGGCGGCAGATCTTTATTGATCGCTACGGATGGACTGGCCGCAAGAGAAACGACCAAACCGATACCGACCAAGGCGCAAATTGCGTATAACTGCACACGGTCAACCGTGAACCACCACGCTGTCAGCACACTCCGATCGGCGCGCGATAGACTCATGATTGTCGTACCGTCACCGCAACACCATCGAGTGCCATGACTTGCCTACGAAAGGCATCCCCTCTGGCCTCGAAACTGCGAAACTGATCAAACGATGCACATGCTGGCGAAAACAAAACGACAGGTCGCGAACCTCGAGCCTCTTTGGCATCCGCAGACGCAAGCGACACCGCATCTTTGAGTGTCTCACATAATACAAAATCTGCCTGTCCCCGAAGAGTCTCGGAGAATTCGGTCGCCGCCTCGCCTATAAGATAGGCTTTCGCTATGCGCTGAAATAGTGGTTGAAGCTTCGTGATCCCTCCCGCCTTGGAAAGCCCCCCGGCGATCCAATAAATTTCCTGGTCGAACGATGCAAGAGCGTGACTGGCGGACTCCGCATTGGTTGCTTTACTATCGTTGATAAATAGAACTTTACCGCACCGACCGACTTCTTCCATTCTATGCGGCAAACCTGGGAATGAACGCAGGCCTTCGGCCAGTATCGAAGGAGCAATTCCAAGCGCAGTCGCCACGGCAGCCGCAGCGGCAGCGTTCTGACCATTATGGGTGCCACGCAACGATGGAACTCCGGCGATATCGGCCAACGATCTATGCTCAGTTGCGCTATGCGCACACACTTCCGTTCCTCGGATACCAATACCTTCGGTCAGAGGTCCACCCGAAATCCCAATTGTCCGCTCGTCTTCCGCTTGGATCCAACACTGATAGACAGTCAATGAGGCACTATCGTCGACACCGACAACGCGTGTCTGCGCACGCTCGAGAACCCGCCCTTTAATGCGAGCGTATTGCGCGAAGGTCCCGTGCCGTTCAATGTGATCCGGTGAAATGTTGAGCAAGACGCCGACCGTCGGATGCAATGTTGGCATCAGATCAATCTGATAGGAGGAGAGTTCAATAACGTAGGCACGATTGCGATTGAGCGCATCTAGTTCTAAAATCGGAACGCCGATATTTCCACCCATTTGTACATCGCGGTTGGCCCGAGCGAGCACGTGAGCTACCAGTGCCGTGGTGGTGGATTTTCCGTTGGTGCCTGTAATGGCAACAAAATCCGCGGCCGGGCAGACAAGTTGACGTTCACGTGCAAACAGTTCGACATCTCCGATTATTTCGACACCCGCCGCCCGTGCACGCTGGACGGTCCAGTGCGGGACCGGATGGGTCAAAGGAACACCGGGCGCGAGTACCAATCCAGACAACCGCGACCAATCTGTCGAGTGTAAATCAACAACCGGACATTCAGCACTCGCCACTTGGCGTGCCTTTGGATCGTCATCCCAAGCAATGACCGTGGCACCGCCTGCTAGGAGCGCACGGCATGTCGCAATTCCCGACCGTCCAAGGCCAAAAACTGCAAGGCTCTTTCCTGCGCACGAGGTCACGGGAATCATTTCTGCAGCCCTACCGAGATTGCCAAAGCCTCTCCAAACCCACAAGAGTCTGATACCAATCAGTATCGCCGTGCAAAAGTGCCCAGTCCCCTATCCAATCTAGCATCGCGTGGTGATCACAGTGGTCATCGTGAAGGCCAGGTGACAAACCAACAATGACACCGCTCAGGCCATCATCGAAGTTTCAACGTTGCTAAACCGACTAACGCTAGCACTACCGAAATGATCCAAAATCGAACGACAACGGTAGCTTCTTGCCAGCCCTTCTGTTCAAAGTGATGATGGAGAGGCGCCATTCGAAATACGCGTTTTCCTGTTAACTTGAAACTCGCGACCTGAATGATCACTGACAATGCTTCAAGCACGAACAATCCCCCAACGATGGCCAGAACAATCTCGTGTTTAGTCGCAACAGCGATTGTTCCGAGCGCGCCGCCGAGCGCAAGAGAGCCGGTGTCGCCCATGAATATCATTGCCGGCGGTGCGTTGAACCATAGAAACCCCAAACCTGCGCCGATCAGAGCACCACAAAGTATCGCGAGTTCACCTGTGCCAGCCACATGATTGATTTGCAGATACGTCGCAAATTTGACGTTGCCCGACAAATACGCGATCAAACCGAACGTCGCTGCTGCAATCATGACAGGCACAATAGCCAAGCCGTCCAGTCCATCTGTGAGATTGACAGCGTTGCCGGCCCCCGCAATCACCAAAGCGCCAAACACGATAAACAATGGTCCCAGTTGGATCACCAGGTCCTTGAAAAACGGTATGGTCAGTACGCCCGAGAAATTTGGATCAGAAAGTCGCATAATCGCGGCTGCCGCGAGCCCAGCAACAATAAGCTCAATTGCTAACCTGACTTTGCCAGAAAAGCCGGAGCTCGTCCGCTTCGTAACCTTAAGATAATCGTCGTAGAACCCGATTGCGCCAAAGATTGTGGTTACCAAAAGAACGACCCAGACGTAGCGGTTAGCCAAATTGGCCCAGAGCAGGACCGAAAACAGAAACCCGGACAAAATCATCAGCCCGCCCATTGTTGGGGTGCCTCGCTTTGCCAGGTGCGATTGAGGACCATCCTCACGGATCGGTTGCCCTTTGCCCTGTTTCAGGCGGAGCATATCGATCGTGGCCGGACCGAACAAAAAGACAAACAGAAGTGCAGTCATTATCGCGCCACCGGTGCGGAACGTGATGTATGTAAAAACGTTCAGGGGGCCAAGCAGCTCGCTGAAGTGGCGTAGCTCGTAAAGCATGCGATATCCCCTCGTCGTGACCCACGGATGTTGCCCGGATCCGTTGGCTGCAAAGACCAGATTGTATCAACCTCCGTCAACCATGTTGTACGTGTTCCACGAAGATCAGCATCACAGTCAGAGCAATCAGCACGCACACAAAATGAGCCAATCCAACCAACTTCTTGATGACACGCGACAATCTCAGAATTCGCGCAGAATGGCGGCCACGGCTTCATGATCAGAAAAAGACAGTGTCTCACTGCCTATGATTTGCCCGGTTTCGTGTCCCTTACCAGCGATCAGCACAACGTCGCCTTCAGCTGCCATTGATATGGCCGCCGCGATCGCTTCGTAACGATCCGGAATTTCTTGAGCCGCGGGGGCGCGCTGCAGTATGCTGCGTCTTATGACAGTTGGATCTTCCGTTCGTGGATTGTCGTCCGTGACTATTGTGACATCAGCATGATCGGCCGAGATCTGCCCCATGATTTCCCGTTTGCCGGGATCTCGATCACCACCGCACCCAAACACGTTGATTAATCGCCCACTGACAAATGGCCTTAACGCTTCTAGAGCGGACATCAAAGCATCCGGCTTGTGCGCATAATCAATGACTATCGTTGCACCATGAATTTGACCGACGACGTCCAAACGACCTGGCACACATTTCAGAACTTCCAATGCCGCAAAAACCTCATCTGGAGCTTCCCCGACTGCCAATGCCAAACCTGCGGCAGTTAGCGCATTGATCGCTTGATATGCCCCAATGAGATCGAGATATTTGCTGTGCTCGCGACCACCGTACCAAAAGTTGATAGTCTGGCCGAAACCTTCTGGTTGCGACAGATCGAGCTTTATGTCGGCCGTGCTGCCGCGACCAATTCTCAATAGTGCCAGTCTCCGCCGTGCTGCGATGGCAGCGATCGCCATAGCGTTAGCATCATCGGCGTTCACCACGACACCCGCCCCCTCAGGCAAAAGCGTATCGAACAATCGAAGTTTTGAAGAGAGATAGTCATCCATCGTGGAGTGATAGTCGAGATGATCACGCCCTAGATTGGTAAATGCCGCGGCACTCAGCTCAACCCCGTCGAGCCGACGCTGATCAAGCCCGTGGGATGAGGCCTCGAACGCGAGGTGTGTGAGACCATCCTCTGCCAATCGGGCCAATACGCGATGGAGCGTGACAGGGTCAGGTGTCGTTAAGGATCCGTAGTGTTCGCCATCTGATCTTATAATACCGATAGTTCCGAGTGAGGCGGCGGGGTGACCAAGTTCTGCGAATATCTGTCTGGTGAATTCGGCGACGGACGTCTTTCCACTGGTTCCCGTCACGGCAACTGTAAGCTGCGGCTGGCGACCAAAAAAGCGCGCCGCGGCGAGAGCCAAAATCCGGCGCGGGTCGTTGGCCCGTATGATGGGCACAGAATAACGTGAAACGTCGACATGCATCGGAGCGATAACGGCGGCCGCACCTGCGTCAATAGCTTCAGAAATAAATGAAACGCCGTTAACCCGTGAACCGGGGAGCGCGGCAAACAGCGTACCGCGAGAAACATCTCGACTATCGGCTGCTATTGCCGCTATTTCGATTGCATCACTACCTGGCGGTAGTCCCACTTCGGGTGACACGAGATCGGAAAGTTTCATGGGGTCGCTTTGGGTGAATGTTGGTTCAATCTTATTCAGGTGCTCATCTTGTCCGTCGAATGACGTACCGTCTAGGGTTGTGACTTTGCCGAAACGCCGAGGAGTGGAGCCAGACGTGCGATAACGCGGCCGGCCAACGGAGCGGCATTCTTTGCGGCTGCACGGGTTCTGTTTCCTCTGCCATTGGGCGCTGGATCGAACAGGGTGACCAATACCACATATGCAGGTTGATCGATCGGGAAAGCCGCCGCGAAGCTGGTGATGACGCTCGATCCATCATAGCGCCCCCCCCTGGAAACGTCAGCCGTCCCAGTTTTGCCGCCAACGGCATAACCAGGCACATCAGCCGCGCGGCCCGTTCCCAGTATGACGTTGGCACGCAACATTTGACGAACGAGTTTACTGGCTTTGGATGACAGGACTCGTCGGCGCTTCGGCGGGCGCCTCTCGGATCGGCTGAGGTAGGTTGGTATAACCTCATATCCACCATTGACTATCGTTGCCATGGCGACGGCGAGGTGCATCGGAGTGACGGCTATACCATGCCCATAGCCAATCGTGGCGGTTTCCACCTCACCCCATTTTTTGGGAAGGAGCGGAGACACAGTCTGAAGGTCTGGTCGCCTGATCGCGGTCGTCAGCCCTAGCTTTTCTAAGAACTTGCGTTGTTTTTCGGCTCCAGTCGCTTGCGCTAGAATGGCCGCGCCAACGTTGGACGAGCGGACAAAGACTTCCGTCAAACTTAATTTGGGCTTGCGTAAGTACTTATCGCGAATAACGTAGCCGCCAATCTCAAGTGCTTCGTCAACGCGAATGCGAGCCGCGGGAGAAACAGTCCCCAAGTCGAGTGACATAGCCATTGTTATTATTTTGAAGACGGACCCTAGCTCATAAACGTCATTGGTCAATCGATTCCTTCGCGTTTTAGCAAGGACCTCATCGGTTAAAGAAGGATCGACGCCCGGGACAGAGGCGGCAGCGGGAATTTCACCGGTTTCTACGTCGATTACAATTCCAATAGCCGCGGCCGCTTGATGCTTCTTTCGTGCCTCAATCAGTTCCTGTTCAAGACCGAACTGCGCGCGCATATCCAAGGCAAGTGAGAGCGGCTGAGCGGTATTGACCCGCGCGACAAATGCACGTTCGACGCCGGGCTGCGTATTCATGTATCGCTCGATGCCGGTAACCCCGCGATTATTGCCGTTCACGTACCCGAGGACGTGCCCCGCCAGCCGACCGCCTGGATAACTACGCTTTGGTTCCCATTTGAAGGCAATTCCTGGCAAACCCAGGTCATGAATCTTTTGGGCGAGGGCCGGCGTAACACCGCGCCTCAGCAGGTGATATCTTCTGCGGGTGTCGACGAGGGCCCGCCGGTTTTTCAACGTATTGACGCCCCTATAAACGGTTGCCAGTTTCTCCAGTGTTTCATCTGCGTCGGCAATCAGAAATGGATCTGCGAACAGCGTCGGGAGTCCAACGTCAGTCGCTAAGAGACGCCCTTTGCGATCAACGACGTCGGGACGAGAAAACATATCACTGGCGAGCCCAGCTGGAGCGGCCTGCAAACTTGGACGAGGCACGAGCGCAAGGCGAACCAGTTGTACCGAAACAGCACCGAAAGCAACGAGGATGGAAAGACACACAAAGACCGTGCGTCCCAGACTAGAACGCAAGCTCTCGCGATCTTGATCATAGATCCGCGGTGTATTTCCGGCCGCGCTGATGTTTGCCATCGGCACCCGCTCACTTGTTGTTGTGCTTCGCCCTTAACCCCTCGCGTTGCACAATTTGCTTTCCGTTCAGCGGCCTCATACCCAATTTTCGGGCAAACGCCGCTATCCGCTCGGCCCGCCCGACATACGCTCGCTCGGCCCGCAATACTGCGATGTCCCGCAAGAGCCTTTCTTGCTGGCGCTGGTCCAATCTCACCTTGGCTTCGATACGACGCGTCTTGTAGTTCACTGCGTAGAATACAAACACGGACCCAAGCGCCGCGGTGATCGCACCAAACATCAAGAATCGCAGCATAAAAACGTCGTCCCCGGCTAAAGCCAAACGCACCACGAGCACCGCACCACAAGGTTGCGACTGGTTAGATTGTCACCGATGGAAGTCCAAGCTCGGACTCATCAAGCGGATGCAGCGGACTAGCTGTCCGCACCGCCCATCTCAATTTTGCCGAACGCGAACGCGGATTGGACTTCGATTCTTCGTTACTAGGAACTAAAGGACGTTGGTTAATGATTTGAAAACTTGGAGACAATAACTTGGGTTCGAACGGCAAGTGCCGCGATGAGCCCTGCCCCGCTTTGCTGCGCAAGGCCAAAAACCGCTTAACGATTCGATCTTCCAGCGAGTGGAACGTAACAACGACTAGTCGACCGCCTGGTTTGAGAATCTGCTCGGCGCAGGCAAGTCCGCGTACAAGCTCGCCAAGCTCATCGTTGACAGCTATGCGCAGAGCTTGAAACGTACGCGTCGCAGGGTGAAGGTTACCTCTCGAGCGCGAAGCGCATACTTTCTCACAAATGGCAGCCAGTTCCCTGGTACGCGTGATGCGCCTTAGCCCACGCGCTCTAACAATCGCCGCTGCGACCGCGCGTGATCGTCGCTCTTCGCCGTAGTGAAAAATAATATCCGCCAGGTCCGACTGACCCAGCTCATTCACGAGTTGAGAGGCGTCCGGCCCATCCCCGCTCGCGGCGGACATACGCATGTCCAATGGACCGTCACGCAAAAAAGAAAAACCTCGGTCCGCCTGATCCAGCTGCATAGATGACACACCGATATCGAGCACGACCCCATCAACGGGCGCCACGGCCAGTATTTCTGGCTGCTTCGCCAGTTCGCCAAATCGACACTGGATCAACTTGAGACGACCTTGGCTAGTCTGCTCAAGCTGACGCCCGATCTCAATAGCGAGAGGATCGCGATCCAACCCGATGAGTTGACAGCGAGCAGCATTCAAGATTGCATTTGCATACCCACCAGCCCCAAACGTAGCGTCAACAAAGACGGCGCCATCTTTGGGCACCAGCTTGTCCAACACCTGGTCGAGCAACACGGGAATGTGGCGTCGTTCCGGCCCGCAACTGCGACCCATCCCCGCCTGGCCGCCACCATCTGTCGCCATCATTCCCGCGCGCCCCGCTCACCACCTTCCTTTGGAAGACGGCGCCCCGCCTCTAGAGGCTGTTCCGCGAAGAGCTTGCGATGGTCTTGCACCTTTGCACGCGCCCTGGCGCGACGCTGTTCGAAGCGCTCTGGGTCCCACATTTGAAATTTTTCGCCCAAGCCGACAAATGCAACTTTGGCGGTAAGGCCCGCATGGGAGCGAAGCTCTTGAGGAAGCACGATGCGCCCGTCCCCGTCGATACTAAGGACCTGGACATCACCGTAGAGCGCCAATGAGAGCTCGTCACGCTCTTCGGAGTAGTCCGCGAGGCCACCAAGGAGCTGATCAATCTTCTGCGCAAGCCTTTCGCCACCTGCATCGAGCGCAGGAGAATCGAGCGAAGGGTAGCAGTAGACGCCGCCGGACGCACCTGCCCGGTAACCGTCCCGCTCCAAGATCGCTCGAAACGGAGCTGGGACTGAGACGCGCCCTTTGGCATCGATCTTGTTCTGAAATGTCGAGACAAAGCGTTCCATCCTTGGTTTCAAAGCCTCACCGGACGCACAGCAACGCCTTCGCCAAACCAATTCACCGCCCATCACATCGAGAGTCTCGGGGGGTCGCGATCGGTGACCCCTCTCATTCACCGTCGCGCCGCTCCCCGATGACGTCACCCGGTGCGGTCGGGCAAGTATGGGATGCCATGGAATTTAATGGGTGTCAATGGAATATTAACGGATTTCACCCGTCATTAGCCGTGTTCACAGCCCACACGACGGTTTACCCGCGACCACGACGTATGGCCTGCATTTGGAATTGCTGTGGGAGATCGCGTTTTGGTCCGTAGTTTCGAGAAGGCGGTGGCTGTGCATGCGACCGCTCGGCCGAAACTTGATCCCAATGGACTAGCGGATGCTTGAGAGCTCGGTTGTTGCCATCTCGAGTCGATCAGCCAGCGTGCGAATGACAAAATTGAGTAACCCGTAATGAATTTCGGGATTGTTCTCTTTCAATTTCTCAAAGTTCGCGCGCGTCAGTGAAAAAATGGTCGTTGACCTTTCGGCTACGATCGAAACGTTGCGGCTGGATCCGCGAAAAAAACCCATTTCGCCCAGGACGGTTTGCCGGCTCGATCGTCGCACGCAAGTGCGCCGCTCCTCTGATCCCGAATAGCTCATCATCGCGACGGTACCGCTCGCGACAAAATCGATTGTGTTCGCTGCTTCGCCCTGTGTGTAGAGCTGTTGGCCCGCCTCAACATCGATGCGATCAAAGTAAAGGCTGGCCAGATCATCAGAGAACTCCGTGCCTAGTTCTTTGGACAACCAATCTGCAAAATCTGCAATACTCACCGTCTTGGGACGAGGCTGCTGCAACGCTGCGAGCAGGCACTCTTCGGACCAGTCCAGCGCTTCGATCAGACCATCAAAAAAGCGTGTGTCTGCCGTTAAACTTGGCATTTCGGTTGACGCATAGATTTGCTGGAAGTGCGAATCGAGGCCAGATAGACAAAGTAAAATACCGTGTCGCCGACAGTGTCCCCGCAACTTATTTAATGTGTTGACCGCCGAGCTATCGTATCCAGTGACGCGTGCAAAATCCAAAATGACGATCCGCACAGCGGGGTCGTCTTGCCGTCGCGCCATCGTTCGAATTTGATCGAAGAGCGATTCGGAAGAGCCAAAAAAAACATAACCCGCCAACTCATAAACCTGAATGCTCTCGCCGTTGTTTCGAATGAGCATTTCGGCGTCGTGCGAACGTTCCGTACCACCTGCAAGCTCGGCCCGTGTGCTATACCTTCTCACTACGCCGATGCGCGCGTAGGAGTAAGCAAACATCAAACAAGCAGCAACAAATCCGGCTAAAACACCCACAATAAAACCAAATTTGAGGCACAACAGCATAATGGCGATAGCCAATACGATCTCTTTGATCGCGCGCTGCGTGAACGTTACTCTAAGCGCTTCTGCCGTCATTGAGCACCCAAGTAGTAAAAGTAGACCACCCAAGATGGACGTAGGGACCATGCTTGAGAGGGAGATATTGGCAAACATTGTCAGCCCAAGCAGAGCAGCGACGACGACGTAGGCGAAGCGGGTGCGCGCACCGGAAGCGACCATGAATTTTGACGTACTAAACAGGATACCTCCTGTCATAGCGCCACTAATTCCAGCGAGCAGACTCGCGCCGCCGTAGATGCGCAATTCGTGATTGATATTGGCCGCCGCCAGACGGCTAGCTTCAAGACTGGATATCCGCACTATCAGCGATATCAGTCCGACAAAGACGCAGGTTGCAAGCTCAGGAAGCGATGAAAGATAAACGAACCAATGGATGTCTGAGGATTGGATAGCATTGAAGGGCAGCCAAGGTTCTAAGCCACGTGTGCTAGAGATATACCAACTCGCCTCCTCTCCGAGATGGCCGGTCCGCACGACCGCGTTCAATGCTGCTGCCGCACCAAAAAAACAACTGGCACGACAATCGGCGACTTGAAGATCGCGCGCCCTGACGCAAGCAATACGGCAAAACCGAGCATGGCGCCAAATTTCGCTTGGTTTTGACTCGCGAATAAATCGCCTACTTGTTCAAATTGAAAAGAACCGTCGGTTATTATCCTTGGACTCGAAGCTATCAGCAATAATCCGGTCGCGGCGAGGAATCCCGCAATCAGGGGGTAGGGCACAAATCGGAGCAGTTGGCCCCAGCGCATGGCGCCAAGCAAGAATATCGTCACCCCCCCTAAAATCGTCATCAACGTTATACCGAGCATAACGTGTGTAACAAGATCGGCGTTGGACGCGCTGGTGTTCGAAAGTTCTGCCACTATCGCCGTTGCAAATAGGCTCAACACAGCGATTACCGCGGTATCCGGCCCGCCTGCGATCGGCTGCAATGAGGTCAGGAATCCCACGATTAGCCCCACAACGACCATACTCATGAGCATTGCCCAAACGCCAGTCGTGAAGCCACTCGCCAATTCTCCTTGGAAAATGACAGCTGCAAAACTGACCGCCAGTGCAATATTTGACGTCGCGATGACGGTTCCGGAGAATAGATCACCGAGCAATTGTCGCGACGCCCGCGACAGGTTACTCGTCTTTGTTTTGGTGGGGTCTGCGGCGGCGGAATTTTCGGCTGCAATTTCTGAATTCATCGAAACGCCATTGAGTATCACTAGATCATCATTCGTCCGCGGGACGGTTCATTAGCCTAGAAATAGCCTCATATTGCAACCACGTTGGCGATAAAGATTGATGGCCCGTCGTGCCGCCCGGGCGAGCACACGTTAGTCAAGCAGGCGCACACATTGAGTAGATCACTGGCCATGTCCCAGCAGCTCACGGCAAAAAATGGATGGCTTGCGCATCACGTGAGCGGACACGGGGAAGCAAGACCTGGTGCCTGGTACAATAGGCGACAAAACCAAGTGCGATCTGAAATGCCTCATCGTGTCAGGATGCAACGAAACATTACGCGACGACTGATCGAGCTTAGGAAAACACTCTCGACTAACCGATCAGGAGGACAATTGTGAATGTATAGCCACGTCCACCAGTGCCGTGGCTACTTTCTGAAGGCTGGTTGGTCCAGAAAAGCATGCAAAATGAGAACCAAGGGGTGAGGCCTGAGCAGCAGCAGAGATTTCCCGAATAGATATCCTGGTTCAACAAGCTTGCTCAATTAAAAGGTCTCACCAAACGCATTGATCTGCCAACGGTTGCCCCACTTGGCCGCGCATCATCGATTAATCTTGTATTTCCAAAGACCAAAGTCTTATCACATTGAGATAACCGGCGTGCCCGACAAAAAGTATGACCTATTTTACGGTACAGCCTCGATCACAGAGAAATTTTGTAATCCCGTTTCCCGATGAGTAATAAGATGTGCAAGTCTGTTCCCGCTATCGCAACTTTGGTTCGCCCCCCTAGTAGCTTAGCGGCAACAGACCAGCTGCAAACCTAGGACATTCTGCGCGATCCGTTCACTGCAGGCAAGCCCGCGCCCGTCCGAATATTCTCAAGTGCCTGACGCCAATCCCCACCAGCTTCAACCGCCTCGACTGCTTCAGCCGCTTCAGCTGCTTCAACAGTTTCTGGCACCTCAGCAACTTCTTCCACGGCTTCAAGCTGCTCAGGCTCTTCGAGCTCTTCTTCTTCCGGGTCATAGGGTAGATCAAGTGGCTCGTACTCAATCTGATCCAATGCATCATTTGAAGCTGGAAACGTGCCTATTCGCTGTGCCAGCGTCTGCAACTCGCTCAGTATCATGGCGCGACGCGTCTCATGCTCAACGGTTAGGCTGCGCACATCGTCCAAAAGCTTGCGGTCTGCGCTGCTAAGCGCTTCACTCAGCGCGCGTATGAGCAACTGCTCACGGCTGGCAACATTAGTCAGCTGCGCGTGTAATTTCTCGACATAGTCTTTCGACTTGGTCATCCTAACCCCCTCTGCGATCGCGTTGATCCAGGTCCGCTAACGAATCAACCTGTTGACTATTCTATTGCGGCACGACGCTTGTCACAAAGTAAGGTTTCCGAAAGTCCAAATACTTACTGGCGTCTAGGGTGACCGAACGCTTATCCCATTTTCTATACCGAGCGCCTGGCACCAGAGAGATGTTTCATCTTCACAAATCTATCGTGTGGTGCGCAGAATAAACGCGATTGCAACATTAACTGCCCTATCGGTACGACCATACGCTGCCAATTTCGATCGGAAACGACGCGACGTTGGTGCAATCTAACGCGATTCGCACCAAGCTCATCTCTTCTTGCACAACAATTAGTGAAAATTCCGTCGCTTTGGCCATTCGCCTAACGTCCGCCCGACGGCTCTCCATTAGAGCAACGTCAATTTGGTAGTCTTTTTGAATTCTCGGGGGAGTTCGCGCCATCGCAACATGTGGAAAATGCCCGTTGGTCATCGATAGTACTCGCGTATTAGACGCCTTCTCCGCTCGGTTGTTTGTGTCGGATCCAACAGACGCGTGCAACTCTCTCGTGCAGTTACATGATAAACCTGGCTCTTTTGGCGCTGATTTCTGCCCCAGGGGGCCGCGATGGCCCAGGTAATGAAACAATTCGGAACGAAAACAGTCAGATAAAAATCAACGAAAGAGAGCGCCAATAATACCAGAGCAGGCGGCCGCAGGCCGAAGAGCCACGGCCGACCACCCATCAATCGGCACCATTGTTCGCCTGTTCGCCAAGCCCGGCGGACGCCTAGTGCGCCAAAACAGCCAGGAGCAATAGTGCAACGATATTCGTAATCTTTATGGCGGGGTTCACCGCGGGTCCTGCGGTATCCTTGTATGGATCGCCGACAGTGTCACCGGTAACAGACGCCTTGTGCGCTTCCGAACCCTTGAGATGTTTGACACCGTCTTTGTCAACGAACCCATCTTCAAAGGACTTTTTGGCGTTGTCCCAAGCACCTCCTCCTGACGTCATAGAAATCGCCACGAACAGACCTGTCACAATGACACCGAGCAACATTGCGCCAACTGCGGAAAATGCGGCACTCTTGCCGACCGCACCGCCACCTGCGATGAAGTAGATCGCCACGTACAGAACGATCGGAGATAGCACAGGCAACAACGACGGGATAACCATTTCCTTGATCGCCGTCTTGGTCAGCATATCAACGGCCGCGGCGTAGTCCGGCCGCTCTTTACCTTCCATTATTCCCGGTTTCTCACGAAACTGACGACGGACCTCCTCGACCACAGCCGCGCCAGCTCGACCGACTGCAGTCATTGCGATCCCACCGAACAGATAAGGTATCAACCCGCCAATTAGCAATCCCACGACCACATATGGGTTAGAGAGGGCAAAATCTGGTTGAACATCCTTGAAGTAAGGAAATTTGTCGGCGTTTTCCGTAAAGTACTGCAGGTCATAGCTGTAAGCCGCAAACAGGACCAATGCACCGAGTCCAGCAGACCCGATGGCATAGCCCTTGGTAACAGCTTTGGTGGTATTGCCTACGGCGTCGAGCGCATCCGTTGACTTGCGCACTTCCTCTGGCAGTCCGGCCATTTCCGCGATACCGCCGGCATTGTCGGTTACCGGCCCGAAAGCGTCTAGCGCCACAACCATCCCTGCCAAGCCCAGCATCGTGGTCGTAGCTATGGCGGTTCCAAAGAGACCAGCCAACTTAAATGTCACAATAATACCAGCGACGATCACGATCGTTGGCAAAGCACAAGCTTCCAATGATACCGCCAAACCTTGGATCACATTAGTGCCGTGGCCGGTGACAGATGCTTGAGAAATGGAACGTACAGGGCGGAAGCCAACACCCGTATAATACTCAGTTATCCATACGATAAGGCCGGTCACTGCGAGCCCCACGAGGCCACACAGAAACATATTCATTCCTGTGATGGAGACACCTGCAGCAGTTCCAATCTCGCCCCATGTCCCAAATACGAGCTCCGTTGCGAGATAGAGGCCGGCCACCGACAGCACGGCTGTTGCAATGAAGCCTCGATAGAGCGCGCCCATTATCGACGCATTCGAACCAAGCCGAACAAAATAAGTACCAATGATCGACGTAATGAGGCACACACCGCCGATGGTCAGCGGGTAAATCATGAACTTCTCGAGCGCCGGCTGGTCTATGAAGAAAATTGCCGCCAAGACCATTGTAGCTACCACCGTAACCGCATAGGTTTCAAAGAGATCAGCCGCCATACCGGCGCAGTCTCCCACGTTGTCTCCAACGTTATCCGCGATTGTCGCCGGATTGCGCGGATCATCCTCAGGTATTCCTGCCTCGACCTTGCCGACAAGATCGCCGCCAACATCCGCTCCCTTGGTGAATATTCCGCCACCAAGACGCGCAAATATTGAAATAAGCGATGCGCCGAAACCAAGTGCGACGAGAGCATCGATGACTGCTCGATCAGCAGGTTGATACCCCATGCCCACAGTGAGGAACATATAGTAACCAGCGACTCCTAGAAGCGCCAAACCGGCAACCAACATCCCGGTGACGGCGCCTGATTTGAACGCAACACTCAGCCCGTCCGCCAATGACAGTGCCGCGGCTTGCGCTGTTCTCACATTCGCCCGAACTGACACGTTCATGCCGATATAGCCGGCCGCGCCGGACAAAACAGCGCCGATCACAAAGCCCAACGCGACCTGCCAACCGAGATACAGGGCGGCGACACATATAATGACGCCGACAATTGCTACGGATGTATATTGTCTGTTGAGGTACGCCTGAGCCCCTTCACGAATGGCGCCCGCGATTTCCTGCATCTTCTGGTTGCCGGCATCCGCGGCCATTACCGACTGAATTGTTATCACCGCGTAGACAATTGACAACACGCCGCAGGCGATCACCGCCCAAAGCAGTTCGTTCATCTTGAGCTCCTGTCTCAAAGGAAGACGTCACAACCGACAGTGGCGATGAAAGCTTCATTCCTCCGCCCGCAGGCTCGCCTAGCATATTCTGGCGGGCGGACCATGCCAAAATAGCCTCCCCGTGACAACATCAACGCAATTGGCAATTGGTCGAATGACTGGGCAATTTTGTCGCTTTTGGACCGCTTCTCAGCTGTCTTGGGACAATTCGGGGGCAAACGTCATCGGCGGCGGCGCGTTTGGGCCAGATCTGACTTTGGGGGCCACGTAAGTCCTAGAAATGGCTATAACCGCCTGCGAGCCAATCGACTTTGTTGTTTGAAGCATCTACGAACCAAACACCGGAGCCGACCTCAATGCATCCTATCGCTGTGACCGGAACACCACCGGCTTTGGCCAGTGCACGAAATTGGCGTGCGTCCGATTCTGGAACCGTACAGAGGATCTCATAGTCGTCGCCTGCCGTGGTCAATTGGAATTGCAGCTCAGGATCGCCAACGGCGAACTCTCGGACAGATGGAGCCACAGGTAGCGCGGCCAGTTCAATCACTGCCGAACATCTGCCTGCCGAGCACATTCGGCCCAAATCTCGCGCAATCCCATCCGAGATGTCCATTGCCGCGGTCGCGCAAGCCCGCAAGGCCGCCCTCATCCCCAACCGAGGCTCAGGGCGGAAATAGCGGGCCAACGCCGCCCGATGAGACCTAACTGTGCCCCCAGCCGCAATTGATTCCCTCACCTGTAGTCCGACGGCTGCTGCTCCGAGCGATCCTGTAACGTAGACCTGGTCGCCGATTCGCGGGTTAGTGCGGCGGAGCATCTTATCATGCGGAACCTCGCCGAACAGCGTGACGGCAATAGATAACGGCCCCGCAGCTCTATCGATATCGCCACCAATGAGGACGCAGCCGAACGCATCTTGTGCGTAACGAAGTCCATCCGAGAATTCAGACATCCAACGCCTAGTTGGCGCATTCGGAAACGACAACGCCAAAGTGTATGCCAACGGACGTGCACCTTTGGATGCGATATCCGAAACGTTGACGGCAAGAGCCTTCCAAGCCAAATCTTGCGGCGCATCATCAGCGAAACAGTGGACTCCAGCACGAATTGGATCAGTCTTGACGACCAATTCCTGCCCCGGCGCCGGTCTTAAAATCGCACAATCGTCCATCAGATCGAATGCCCCTGGCCAAGTCCTGGCGAGCGGACGAAGAAAAGTCTGAACAATGGCGTCTTCGTCGTGAATTTCATCACTGTCGGACATGACCAAGGCCCGTCGCTTTCAGTTCGCCCGGTCGGTAGCGCTCAGCCAAATGATGGAGAATGCCGTTCACGACCCGCGGTTCGTCTTCGCCAAAAAAGGCGTGCGCAACGTCGATGTACTCATTGATCACAACTTTGACTGGTACATCTGGTCGATCGATCAATTCGAACATCGCGGCTCGCAAGATGGCCCTCAATGTTGAATCAACACGAACGAGACGCCAACCTTCGGCCAACTGCTCGTCGACGACGGGATCGATTTCACGCTGCCGGCGCACCACTCCGCGCACCACTTCATTAAAGAATGCGGAGTCTTTTTTTATGAGTTCGCCTTGAGCTTCGTGCCCACTTAGGAGATTTAGCGCGAACTGTTCGATCACATCATTGAGATCCGTTCCGGCAATATCCATTTGGTATAGCGCCTGAACACTCGCCAGCCTGGCGGCGCTTCGACGCGCGCCAGGCGTTGATTTCGTCGTCGAAACGGACATCATAAGTCACGCTTACCAAAGTCAAGGGAAATATCACAAAGTCGCAGGCATGCTCTGACCGCGTCGGCGCCCTTGCCTTCCCGACCGCCGCGCGCCCGCGTCAAAGCCTGCTCTCGCGTATCAACTGTCAGAATACCATTCCCAACGGGAATGGCATAACGTGTCGCCAATTCCATAAGCCAATGATTGGCATTGTCGCAAACTATATCGAAATGATACGTCTCGCCGCGAATGATGCAGCCCAATGCGACCACGCCGGAGTAGTTTGGCACTGTCGCTCCACGGCCTACTTTCCCCGTCGCGATTGCCTGCGCCAAGACCTGGGGAATTTCCAATGCCCCCGGCACTGCGATCCGCTCGAATGTTGTGCCTGTCGCTTGGCACTCGGCTTCAGCGCCAGCGATCAGTGCGTTTCCAATATCATCGTAAAAACGCCCCTCGATGATAAGCAGATTGTGCTCCGTGGTCTGCAGGGGTGAACTGCCCGCTCCTGACACTTGTGCTCGTCCCGCCATTGCCTGCAACTCTCACCACACTATATCGTTCTTTGGCCGGTGATCTTAAGGCCATAGCCGTCGAGACCGACATACACCGACTTTGGCGAATTGGACAGCAAGATCATCTCGCTGACACCAAGGTCGCGAAGTATTTGCGAGCCGACACCTATTTCTACGTTCCTCTGCTCGCGTATGTCGCGATTACGCAACCCGTCCTCTCCACCTATCGCCATCTCAATCGATACGGCCTTTGTCCGCCGATCTCTGATCAGGACCAGAACGCCGCGTCCTTCGTCCGCTATCTTGCGCATGGCACGCGCGACGATGCCCTCGTCGTCTGGTCCAACACCCACGCTCAGCAAGTCCCCCAGTAGATTGACGGCATGAACGCGCACAAGGACAGGATCCGGACCCGATATATCACCCTTCACGAGTGCCAAATGTTCGACTGGCGTGCCCGTCGTTTCATAGACATGCAGTCGGAACTCACCACCAACAGAGCTGGTTACTGAGTTTCGGCTGACTTCACGAACGACCCTGTCATTGCGGAGACGAAAAGCAATGAGATCTTCGATTGTTCCGATCTTGAGACCGTGCCGCTGCGCAAATTTGGTCAGCTCTGGCAAACGCGCCATGGTGCCGTCATCGTTCATGATCTCGCAGATGACTGCCGCCGGGTACAAACCTGCAATTCGGGCAAGATCAAGAGATGCTTCCGTGTGCCCGGCACGCATCAACACTCCGCCTTCTCGCGCGATGAGCGGGAAGACGTGCCCTGGCGATGCAATGTCCTGATGCCCCTTTGTCGGATCGATGGCAGCGGAGATTGTTCGTGCCCTGTCATGCGCCGAGATGCCAGTCGTCACGCCCTCACGAGCTTCGATCGACACCGTAAAGGCCGTGCCGGTTCGCGAAGCGTTGCTACGAACCATCGATTCGAGTCGCAACTCGCGGGCTCGATCTTCGGTAATGCTAAGGCAGATTAAGCCACGTCCGTAGGTAGCCATAAAATTTATGGCATCTGGCGTCGCCATTTGGGCTGGAACAATAAGATCCCCCTCGTTTTCCCGATCCTCGGCATCTACCAGGATAACCATCCTGCCATTGCGAAGATCTTCGACAAGCTCATCAGTTGAAGATAGGAAACCCTTGCCATCCCTGTAAATTGCTTGACGTAATGCTTCGCTCACGAGCGGTACTCCAACAATCGCGCGACATAGCGCGCAAAGAGGTCGACCTCGATATTGACGGCCTCTCCAACTCTACTCTGTCCCCACGTCGTGATTGCGAGTGTGTGAGGAATGAGATTAACGCCAAATGTTTGACCAGCAACTTCATTGACGGTCAATGAAGTCCCATTAATTGATATCGAACCCTTGGGCGCAATGTAAATCGCTAGATGCTCTGGCGCCTCAAACACAAACCGCTGGCAATCGCCGTCCGGGTAGATATCTGATATTATGGCGGTACCGTCGACATGGCCTGTCACGACATGGCCACCCAATTCGTCGTTAGCCCTGAGAGACCGTTCAAGATTGATGCGCGTATGAGGTTGCCAACCTTTGAGCGTGGTTTTGGATCGGGTCTCATTCGACACGTCCACACAGAAGGCAGCGCCATCCCCCTCTTCTCTGACCTCTGTCGCGGTCAGGCAGACTCCGTCGCAGGCGATCGATGCCCCGGCTGCTATTGACGTCGCCATATAGCTGCAACGAATGGCAAATCTTCCCCCTTCGACAGAGACTATCTCACCTACGTCCGTGATGATGCCGGTAAACATTAATCTTTTCCTGTGTCGAACCAAACACCATTTTAGAGCAACTCTCGGATCTTTTAAATCAGTGCGCCGCACTGTCCAGTCAACGGCTTCAGCCCGCCCCCCAAAGAGTGAGGCCCAAGCGGGCTGGTCACACTAAATGTTGGCTAACGCGTCGGCGGAACACGAGCATATCGTCTTGATCGAGGCGCCGGCGATCGACCAAATGCAAGTTTGCGCGCGGCAAATGCCCGCGCAGAAGTCGCTCCGCATCCCTGCCAGAGAGCGACTGCCCGGTACGATCCCGTGCAACGAACAGTACGGCCTCGTCGACAAACCCGGCCCGATCAAATGCCGACCAGACCTTTGGTCCACCTTCAACCAACAAACGCGTAACGCCACGAGCAACCAATTCCTCCATTATTGTGGGAATCCACAGCTGACCTGCAACCCGGGGGACACGTATAACTTGCCCTTTTCCGTAAAGCTCTTCAAATGCACGGGCCTGACCGGGCGCCGCAACCCACAAAGTTGGAGCAATCGCATTGGAGGAAAGATTAGATGCAGCAAGATGCTGTTCCGACTGCCCTGACAGTACGACACGCACAGGCGATCGTCTCTCGAGGCCCGGCAAGCGGCATGTCAAGGTAGGATTGTCATCCCTTATCGTTCCGCTGCCAACAAGAATTGCGTCCGACAAAGCCCTGAGGAGATGACCTTGAGCGATGGCGGCCGGACCACTGACCCACGTTGGTTCCCCACGGCGCCCGCGGGGAACAGATCCATCTGTCGCCAATGCCAGTTTGAGCTGTGTGAATGGGCGGCGCTCAGTAACTCTAAGTATGTGTCCAAAGGTTAAATAGTGACATGCAGACCGCAACACACCGCGGGTCACGGAAATTCCGGCCGCGCGAAGACGTGCCAATCCACGACCGGCAACACGTGGATCAGGATCTTCGATGCCACACACAACTCGGCGAATTCCGGAGGCGACTATTGCATCGACGCACGGTGGGGTCTGCCCGTGATGTGAACAAGGCTCTAGCGTGACGTACAGCGTGGATCCGTTCGCTGCAGATCCAGCCGATTGCAGCGCCATGGGCTCAGCGTGGGGACGACCACCAGGCTGCGTCCAGCCGCGCGCGACAATGCGATCGCTGCTGCAATCATGGACGACCGCTCCAACTGCTGGATTGGGCGCCGTTGTGCCCAAGCCGCGCTGGCCCAAGCGCATTGCGATTGACATTAAGCGCTCGTCCGTGTCTGAGAGATCCATTGCCGGCATCGGAGCCGCCGTAGCTTTCTATTTCTTGTGGTCCAGACAGTCTCAGCGTCCGCCGTTTTTCGACGTGCTCCTCATATTCGGCCCAAATTTCGCTATTTCGCCGAGCACGTCTTGAAAATCAGCCGCGTCCCGGAAATCCCGGTAGACTGATGCAAACCGAACGTATCCGACAGCATCGACCCCGCGCATGGCGTCCATGACCATCTCACCGATGTACTTCGACGATACTTCCGCTTCGCCGGAATTTTCGAGTTGGCGAACGATTCCCGAAACCATTTTGTCAATATGTTCCGACGAGACCGGGCGCTTGCGAAGTGCAACTTCAACCGATTGCTGAAGTTTATCACGATCAAAAGGCATTCTCCTGCCCGATCGCTTGAGCACCAACAGATCGCGCAATTGCACGCGTTCAAACGTTGTGAAGCGACCGCCGCACACCGGACATACACGCCGCCGGCGAATTGCACTGCTTTCCTCCGTGGGTCGGCTATCTTTTACCTGCGTCTCCTCGCTCGCACAGAACGGACAGCGCATCATTTTTCTCCTACGGCGACGTCCGGCTCAGCCGTCGGGCAATGAATCGTATATCGAGAACCGCCTGCAGAATGCCGTGGCCTGATCGCGCACTCGGCTTTCGACCGTTTGATCTCCGTCTGGTCCATGGAGCGCGACGGCGTCTAGCACATCTGCTATCATGCGGCCTATCGCAGCAAATTCATTTCTTCCAAATCCACGCGTTGTACCTGCCGGCGTCCCCAACCGAATTCCGGAAGTTATCGTCGGTTTCTCGGGATCGAACGGAACACCATTTTTATTGCATGTAATGTGCGCGCGCCCGAGCGCAACTTCCGCGTCCTTGCCGGTCAAACCTTGTTTCCGTAAATCGACGAGCATGAGATGATTGTCAGTGCCATCAGTCACAATCTCATACCCTGCATCCATCAATGATTCAGCCAATACCTGTGCGTTCGCCACAACCGATTGGGCATATGTTTTAAAGTTTGGACGGAGAGCTTCGCCGAATGCCACGGCTTTTCCAGCGATGACGTGCATCAGCGGCCCGCCCTGCAGACCGGGAAACACGGCTGAATTTATCTTTTTGGCAAGAAATTCATCGTTTGTCAGGATCAAGCCGCCTCTTGGACCGCGCAACGTCTTGTGCGTTGTCGACGTTACAACATGTGCATGGGGAATCGGACTGGGATGAGCCCCACCGGCGACCAGGCCTGCAAAGTGGGCCATATCAGCCAAGAGAAAAGCGCCCACGTCATCAGCGATCTCGCGGAATAAGGCAAAATCCCAATGCCGACTGTAGGCAGATCCACCTGTGACAATGAGCTTTGGCTTAACGCGCCTCGCAATCTCGGCGACTTCCTCAAAATCAATTAATCCATCATCGCGACGCACGCCATAGGGAGCAACTTGAAACCAGCGCCCCGACATATTTACCTTGGCACCGTGGGTCAGATGACCACCGGCATGCAGATCCAGCCCCATGAATGTGTCGCCTGGCTGCATGAGTGCCATAAACGCGGCCTGATTCGCCTGACTGCCAGAGTGAGGTTGTACATTTGCGAAATTGCAGTCGAACAGTGCTTTTGCACGATCAATGGCCAGTTTTTCAGCGATATCAACGAACTGACAGCCACCATAGTAGCGCCGGCCCGGATATCCTTCCGCATATTTGTTCGTTAACACGGAGCCCACTGCTTCGAGCACTGCACGTGACACGATGTTCTCAGAAGCAATCAACTCAATTTCAACACGTTGGCGCTCGCGCTCAGCCTCGACAGCGGCAAAAACCTCTGGGTCTCGGCTCGCCAGGGACTCTTCAAAGAAGCCGTCGAGAAGCGATGATTGAGCTGGAATGGTTGCTATGGCCATGGCAGTCGTCTCTTTGCGTCTCGTTCTCAAAAGTTTTCACCGTGTCTCACCCTAACATGGGGACCTGCTGGCGATGGACGGACCGCACATCATCAATGCCGCTCCGCTATTTCGATCTTTCAAGCCGCAAACACGCCGCCTAGAGGAACGCATCGAAGTCACGGCAGGGAACAGGTTTCCTACTGCGATGGCTGCAGTTTTTCGACCCACTACCTACGGGTGACCCCGACAGTCTACAGTGTGATCTTTTGCGCAGACCAGTAAGATCAGTAGACCGCAGCCAATCTGCCAACTCCGTCGCGGCGGTACAGATCTCGCCTGAAATGAACTGCACCGTCCTCGGTAGCCCAAGCCGTAAGATAGACCATGTGCAAGGGGACTTTGCGCCGCAGGCGGACCGTTCTCGTTTTGCCGCTGTCTCTGATCCCCTGAACTGCATAGCCGTCCCATTGCTTGTTACTGCTCAGAAGCCACGACAGGAGTGGTTCAATATTGCCGACACGAACACAGCCCGAACTCGCGGCGCGGAAATTGCGGCCAAACACGCGATCGGAGGGGGTGTCGTGTAGATAAACCGAATGCTGATTGTGGAAGTTGATTTTGACGAAACCAAGCGGGTTATCCGGGCCCGGCTGCTGCCGATATCTCAATCTAAATGGTTGGCTCGAATTCCAATTGATACGTTTAGGATCAAGTTTGCGTCCATTGGACCCATACGCATCGATGCCGTATTTGATCAGGACATTCTTCTTGGCCCGCTGCATACGCCGACCTTTCGGGATCAGATCCTTTCTGATCACAGTCGGCGGAAGACGCCATATCGGGTTGAAGTTCAATTCGTGTATGACGGATGAGAGGATCGGAGTTTTACGGTCAATCTTTCCGACGACACCCGTGTGGCGAGACACCACACGCCCGTTCTCAACTGCTTCTATTTGGGCTGCGGGAATGTTTACGACAACGTAGCGGCTCTTCTTCGATCGGGCATAAGTGCGCAGTCGCCCCAGGTTTAATCGCAGCTGTCGCAGACGTGATTTGGCTGAGACGTTCAGGGCCTTCCGCGTCCGCCCACCTACAATTCCTGTGGGCGTGAGCCCATTTCCTGCCTGGAAACGCTCGACTGCCTTCTCTAGATCATAGTCAAAATAGTCGGGGTAGCTCGAAGTTACCCGCAGATGACCAGATAAATGCAGACGCGTTCTGACTGCCGCCACTAAAGGATTTGTCACCCCGAGTGACAACTTCAGTTTCTTCGGAAATGCTGGAATCGGTTTCCATCCACCACGCTTAACAAATCCCTCGTACTTTCTGATCGCAGCCTTAGTTGGTGCGATGTTTCTCCTAGAAATCGTAGGAAGCCCTCGCGGTGGATTTTTCTCCCACCGTCTAATGAGCTGCCTTTCGAAATTGACGGGAGGTGCTCCAGGTTCTCGACCGAACGGCATCCATCTGGAGGTCAGTCCGTCGTTGGCAACGGCCGCGGTCCCACTCAATGCCAGCAAGACCGTATTGATGACAGCCGCCCCCAGTCCCGTCGCGTAAGTCAGCCGCATGTATCCCCCGATCATTGACCTTCCTGCATGCGTTCGCGCGACAAACCGGAACTGACCGTCGGCTGTCGGCTGTCGGCCAGCGTTCAAGCATTTTGTTTTTCGTACTGGCCAACAAAACATGTGATAACGACTGGCAAAAATAAAGATGCCGAAACGCGAATTAAGTGCAATTCACTCGAATTGATGCGCAAGGGCAACAAGACTCTGTCCACAAAGAGCAACACACTCACTCCAATGAACAATGGCTAGCATTCTTCAAATTCGGGCCGCTTGCATCTCGTCACGTGTTGGAAGCTCAAGACCGCCGCTGGCCGGCAAACAGAAGTGCGCAGCAACGGCAGCGTCGGTCACCTCCGCGAGCGTCGATGGCCGCCAATTGATCGATCCCTTTCGCTCGATCAAAACCGCCCGCACACCCTCATACAGATCATCTCCTTGCAGCAATTCGCAGCCGACGCGATAATCTTGCATCAACGTCTCGCGCAGATCCAAACGCGCACACAGGCGCAAATGACGAAGCGACACCTTCAGTGAGGTCGGAGAACGGGAAGCAAGCTCATCTTTGACAGAATGGGCCCACTGCGCATCGTGTCCACGCCCCGCGGCCATCCGGTCCAACTTTGCGAATATTTCTTCGATTGTTTGGGGAGCGAATACGTCTGCGATCAACGCCCGGGTTTTCTCCAAGGTTGGCGCGCCGGGATCAATGTGACGCGCATCCAAAAGGGGATCAATGGGTTGCGCGTCGGCCAGAGCGGTAACGATCTCCTCATATAAATGACCGTCAATGCAGTGCGTCACAAGACCGAGGGCCAACGCATCTGCACGGCCTAACTGGCGGCCCGTGAGACCAAGGTATATTCCGATTTGATCGGGCATCCGTGACAATGAGTATCCCATTCCCACATCGGGAAAAAAGCCTATGCCTGTCTCCGGCATTGCAAAGGCATAGTTGGTCCCTGCAACACGGTGCGTACAAAACTGAACCAAACCGGCACCGGATCCCATAATCGCTCCATCCATGAAGGCGATCGTTGGCTTCGAGAAGCAGTCGAAGAGCCAGTCCAAGCGGTACTCGTCCGCGAGGGATTGACGAGCAGCTGCTGGGTCGGCGCTGCCGAGTGCCGTCAACTCCTTGACATCCCCGCCCGAACAAAAGGCCCGGGGAGAGCCGGATTGCAGGACGACAGCGTAGAGATCCGGATCACGAGCAAGTCCAGGCAGAGTGGAAGCGATGGTCGATCTCATCGAGTCATTGAGCGCATTGAGTGATTGGGGGCGATTGAGAACCATGCGGGCGACCGCCCTGTCGCGGTCAAAATAGAGATCGCCGTGTTTGCGATGCGCGTCATCTTTCGACATGTGTTTGATCCACGTCAGATTTTCCGCGTCTCGAATGTTGCCGCACCGCAACACGCCACAGAATTGCCATAAATTCTCCATCTGCCCGGCTGACAATATTGAGACACAAGTTACCGTTGTGACGTACGCTGGCGCAAGCCAATTGCTCCGCGCAGCCATTGTTCAGTTCGCCAGTTACGTAGTTTGCGTTGCAAGCATTAAAGCCGCCCACTGATCTTCAGAGGCTCCGAAAACGCGATGCAGACACGCGCCATCATTGGTATCTTGACATTCGTAACGGTTTTGGCCGAGGCACCAATTGCCTGGTCGCAAATCAGTAGCCTTACGGGTGCGCTCAACGCCGTCACACGCGAAGCCTCTCGTGCATTTCAGTCCCAACCTTATAACGGTCGGCGTGCACGTCGAAGAAAACATCAAATCGAGAGCGCAAGTCGCGACATCGTGGTTCCGCTACCACGAGCCAATCCCCGCCGACCGGCCACAGCAACTCCAACGCCATTTCGCTCGGGCTCCCAGCCTGAACCGAAAACGCGGAGCACCAATTCGCGCGGCGATACATTGGAGAAGCCCAATCAACCCGAACCGGATGTCTGGACCACTCAGGACATCGAATCAGTTGCTCGTCAGTGCCGGCAAATCCTGCGGGGGATGAAGGTCAACTTTACTTCGGCGGAACCGATTAAGAAGGGCCCCTGCGGAAACGCGGCACCGAAAAAGCTGTCCAGTCTCGAAGTGGGCAATGTGGTTAACTTTCGGCCAGCCCCCATCGTCAATTGCAAGATGATTGCGGCGCTCCGCACCTGGCTACGCGACGGACTACAGCCTCTGTCCAAAAGACATTTAGGTGCGCCCATTGTTCGGATCTCTGTCATGAGTTCTTACTCTTGTCGAAACGCTTACGGGCGAACCACTACCCGCTTGAGCGAACACGCCCTTGCGAATGCCATGGATATCGCAGGGTTTGTTACAAGTACGGGTGTTCACGCCCGACTGTTATCTGACTGGGGACCTACTAAGCGGGATTTGATCGCACGCGAAAAGGAACGTCAGCGGCAAGAAAAAGCAGCCTCGAACGCTTCAACAGAAGAAGCGTCAACTGGCGCCTCATCTCAATCGCGCAGTCTGAGTAAGAAGCAATCGGCAAGCGGAATGAAACCGCTTGTTCCGAGTGCCCCAACGCGGAAGGCTACATATTCGCGGCGGCGACAATCGTCGGCGGATCAATCAAATGATGCTGGACCCAACGTGGTCCCTTTCCGCCGAAAACGGTCAGGTCGTCTGCCGGTCCGTCAGGTGCCCCCACCATTGCCGTCGAGACGGCCGAGTTTACGCAAACGCCTGCAATGGTCTCGGGGGACAGTTGCCCCTCTGGGACGCTCCAGCACGACAGGCGAAAACTATAGCAAGCGCCTCAACCAATTTCTGATGGATCGAAGTTACCTTGGTGGGCCGAAAAGAAAAGCTCGTACAGCTCAAGTGCCAGAGAAAGATCGCAAGATTGATCGCGCGGCATTCCTCAAAGGCGCACACCGCGCAGCTTGTCGCATATTTGGCACAGTCCTCGGTCCTGAGGCCAACGAGGCCCACCGAGATCACTTCCATGTCGATCTGGCCGTCCGCCGCTACAAGAACTATTGCCGATGATCCGGTGATCACTTATCCAACAGTTTAGTCGACGGCGAACATGGATCTGCGGAGTGAACCCTCGGCCGCCTCGGGCACCGTGACGACATTCTCGTCCAAGAGCATTCCACAAGTGACTTGCAACACCCTACAACAATTGGGCAAAATCAATTTTGGTCGGGATCGTCAAGTCGCGCACCCGGACGACCTCAAGGAGACTGTTAGTGACCCGCAGAATTGTGCGATCGTCCGGCGCCTACCCATGGCAACGGCTACGTCGCAACCGCAAGTCCATTTGGTCGCGGCGCCTCACGGCGGAACATGAACTCTCGACGTCTGATCTGATTTGGCCATTGTTTGTGGCGGAAGGTACGGACAAGCGTGAGCCGGTGGCCTCAATGCCGGGCGTTCACAGATTGAGTGTTGATCTGGTCGTCGAGGCTGCCGAAGAAGCCATGCAACTGGGTATCCCTGCGATCGCGCTATTTCCATACACCGAGCCATCGCAGCGTTCAGACGATGGCTCTGAAGCCTATAATCCAGACAACCTGGTCTGTCGCGCCACACGATCGGTGCGCGCCTGCGGGCTGGAAATTGGAATTATTTGTGATGCTGCGTTGGACCCCTACACGAGCCACGGTCATGATGGCCTGCTGCGAGGAGCTGAAATTCTGAATGACGAGACGTTGGACGTGCTTGTGCGTCAATCCCTTGTCCAAGTCGAAGCGGGATGCGACATCATCGCTCCATCCGATATGATGGACGGCCGCGTCGGCGCAATTCGCTCTGCTCTGGAAGAGAGTGGGCATTCATCAACACAGATTATGGCGTATTCAGCTAAATATGCATCTGCCTTTTACGGACCGTTTCGAGACGCCATCGGTTCGACAGGGGTGCTCCAAGGCGATAAACGGACCTATCAGATGGACCCAGCAAATACCGATGAAGCACTTCGAGAGATTGCACTGGATATTGAAGAGGGGGCCGACATGATTATGGTCAAGCCAGGCATGCCTTATCTGGACATCATGCGTCGCGCGAGCGACACGTTCGACGTGCCAACATTTGCTTACCAAGTTTCTGGCGAATACGCGATGCTGCAAGCCGCGGCTGGCAACGGTTGGCTGGATGGTGAACATGTGATGGTTGAGAGCCTACTGGCATTCAAGCGGGCCGGTTGCCGCGGAATTCTGACCTATTACGCACCAGCAGCTGCTCGGTGGTTACGACATAGCAAACCGTATTGATGCATCACGAATTCGCCCCCCCGATACATCCCTTTTGCCACATCGCAAATCTCAATTGTGAACAGAAGCAAGTAGCAACTCGTCGCGGGTTGATATCCACCACGCGCTGCCGTTAGGGTGCGATTGCGTTGTTACGGGTTCGGGTTCAAAGTACTCGGGCGTAGCGTTCAATACCGGAAACGAGATGACAGAGCAAAGAAAGAATTTCCCCGAGTTCTACGTAACGTCTGCGCAACCCTGTCCCTATTTGGCAGGTCGACTTGAGCGCAAACTTTTCACGCATTTGACCCATGACAAACCGGCGGCACTGATTGATAATCTCCTGAAGGGCGGGTTTCGACGGAGCCAAAACATCGCCTATATGCCCTATTGCGAAGGATGTCAGGCCTGCGTCTCGGTTCGCGTGCTGGTGGACGAATTTAAGCCTTCACGCAATCTTAAGAGAATTGTTAATCGTAACTCAGACGTCGTAACTCAGCAGCTCTCTGCAAGGCCAACGGCTGAACAGTATCGCCTGTTTCGCTCGTATATCGACGCACGTCACGGCGAGGGTGGCATGGCTGATATGTCCGTACTAGACTATGCTATGATGGTCGAGGATTCGATCGTCGACACATTTACAACCGAGTATCGCGAGCAACCAGACCAAGAGGGGCCTAGCAACGGCAACAGTACCGGTCCTCTTATCGCTGCGGCGCTGAGTGATCGACTGTCGGACGGCATCTCAATGGTTTATAGCTTTTACGATGTGGACAAGACTGACCGCAGCCTTGGAACCTACATGATCTTGGATCACATCGAACAGGCTCGCCGACTAGGATTACCATTCCTCTATCTTGGATATTGGATAGGCGCCTCGCGCAAAATGAACTATAAGACCAGATTTGAACCACAAGAGCACTTGGGCGCGAATGGCTGGGAACGATTTGCCCCCTAGACCAAAGGGCTTGTCGATCAAAGCAAGCAGCAGAATGTCGATTCTGCTGCTGCGGCTCACTTGCCCAGACTGTGCCGAACCTTGCAATGGAATCTCCGAATCCGGCAGACCAAACCGATAAACTTTTTAAAGAGGTTAGGATCTGCTGACTGAAACGCCATATTTCCTCTCTAATTGCGCCAGCCCGGCAACCCTTACCAGAGGTTTGTTTCGAGCTACGCGAGCCTCGGCGTGTCGGACATCGCGGTACTTGAGCTTGGACGCAGGAAAGTTCAGCACATCGAATGGGCAGGGCGACCGTTCCAAGTCCATTTGCGCGTAGAGGCCACGGAGCGAAGTAGGTCGCGCCTATCTTCTGTCTTAGCCAGTCCACGGCGCGAAGCGGATCTTTGATCCTATATTCGCCGAACTCGCCGATACGGGACCGCTGTCGCCCAGATCGGCGTGTGGTGGTTGAGTACATACACAGATGCCGAAGTTTCGGTGACAATCGGGCAGTCTCAACACACGATCGAGTACCATGCAAAACGCGTCAGTCAGCAACGATTGGCATGCGCGGCGGTGGTGAAGCAGGAATATCGTTCGCTAGACAAAGGGAACGAACAAAGCCCAAAATGTAAAACCGAGGATGAAACCGATTGTAGGACTGATCCTACATCAGAGCTGACTCAACGTTAAGCAATTGATTTCGAGTGTTTTCTGGTCGGAGCGGTGAGATTTGAACTCACGACCCCCAGTCCCCCAGACTGGTGCGCTAACCAGGCTGCGCCACGCTCCGATCCAGACGCGCTTTATTGCCTGTTTGCGCTGCCGGGGTCAACCACCCTGTCTTATTCGCAGCGCCCCAACCCACTCTGACAAAATTCATCGAGAGCAGTGAGACTTGTCGGAAACCATCGAAGAGGCGGAGGAGATGGCCCCATCCGGGCAACTACAGCACCGACATGGCCACTTGGCAAAGCAAGCGGTCGCATTGAACAACCACTTGGCAAAACAGAGTTCAACGGACGAACGCGCGGGCCTACATGTATGAGATGCTCGGCACCAGGACGCGCTCCGATATCCTCGAGCAGCGCACCTATTCCTCCACCGCGGGCCTTGGCAATGGCCTCAAGGCGTGTCCAAACGACCAAAAACATTCGGTCGGCTTCAACCTCGCCTTCAACTTCAAGTTCCAGACAGGAGCTTTCACTAGTGCTTGACGCGCCATCCCAAATACCGTGGTGTGTCGCAGCACGAATAATCGACTGAATGCGGCTTTGCCCCAACTTAGTCGCCCGCATTCTTTCGATGTCTACACCCAGCGGCCCGTCGTCAGCTACGGCAACGAGACCAGCGGTGAGTGTATGGCTGACACTGAAAACAGGAGCCATTGCTCGGTCTATAAACGGTCGCCCATCGGACGTTGTAGCAAATCGCTCGCTGCCCCAGCTCTCTCCCCTTGTGACGCTCAGGATGGTCCGCAACGCAACACGTGTAGCGCGCCGCATTGGATCAGAGAGTGTGTCATTCCTCTCTGCTGGTATCAGGTACTTGTCCTCAAGTTGACCCAAGATGTCACACTCAAGAAATGCGCGTGGTATCCACCAGAGCGACAATCCCGGCGACATTTAGCTCGCCGCGCGGCGTGTCGTACCAGACCGCTTCGGAGACACAGTGTCGGCCACCACTGGATCAGCTAGTCCCTCCACGAGAACAGCCCGACAAGCTTCTAGCTCTTTGATCGCCGCGGTCATGGCCTTGACCTGGTCTGGTAATACGGCAGGCTTCTTTTTAGCATTCTTTCGAGTCGATTTCACTCGAGCGTTCGAGGTGGTTTTGACAGTCGGAGCGGTCACCTTTTGACCTTTGGGTGCCTGCGCTTTCACATGTTCCACACCTTGCTCGGAGAGAATGCGCTGCACGCCTTTTATTGTGTAGCCGTCTCCGTGTAACAACGCGCGGATTCCACTCAAGAGCTCGACATCGCTAGGGCGATAATAACGACGGCCTCCCCCGCGCTTCATCGGACGCACCTGGGTAAACTTTAACTCCCAAAACCGCAGAACATGCTTTGGCACATCAAGTTCGGTGGCGACTTCGCTAATCGTTCGAAACGCGTCTGCAGATTTGCCCATACTTTCCCCCTGCGCGCCGTCGCTTAGTTTCGCTCACTCTGGGACGCGACGGCGCATCTCGCGACAATAACCCAAAAAAAGTGCCAACCGACCATTCTACTCAACCACCTTGCGCTGCGAACGACCTGTGTTAATCCGATCTTTCATAATGTTACTGGGTCGAAATACGAGCACGCGGCGAGGAGTGATTGGTACCTCTTCACCCGTCTTGGGATTTCGGCCAACACGTTCGCCTTTCTCCCGAATGCCAAAAGACCCAAACGAGGAAAGTTTCACAGATTCACCGTCAGCCAGCGTCGACGAAATTTCTCGCAATATGAGTTCCACCAGTTCTTGCGACTCGTTGCGCGGAAGACCGACTTTCTCGACCACGGCTTCCGCCAAATCCGCACGCGTTAGGGTCTTATTGCCCATGATCCTGCGCCTCCCCAGCTCCACTTTCGCCCAGATGCTATCGATGTCGGATCAAGGGGTCAATGGAAAGACACCTGCAACTGGCTGAAAAGGCAGAGAAATTGCGACGAAACTCACCACTAGAGTCGCCCCAGTGGGTTTGCCACATACGCATGCTGTTCATCGGCCCACGGCGCTACCAACGCGCAAGAGCGGCTCCCCAGGTAAAGCCGCCTCCCATCGCCTCCATCAATACCAAATCGCCTTCGGCGATGCGCCGCTCCTCGAGTGCCTGATTCAACGCAAGAGGAATAGATGCCGCCGAGGTATTGCCGTGGGTCGCCAGTGTCTTGATGACTTTCTCGCTCTCAATACCCAATTTCCTGGCAATTCCGTCCAAAATTCTGGCGTTGGCCTGATGGGGGACAAATAGATCGATTTCCGATGCCGTATATCCTGTCATAACCAACGTTTCTTCGATCACTCCCGAAATTTTCTGGACCGCGTGGCGAAATACCTCGCGACCGTTCATCCGAAGATGCCCGGTCGTCATAGTCGAGCTCGGTCCACCATCAACGTACAGCATATCTTCGTAGCGGCCGTCAGACCTTAGTCTGCTAGCTAATATTCCGCGATCCTCTCTTGATCCGAATTGAGTTTGAGCCTCGAGGACGATGGCGCCAGCACCATCACCAAACAGCACGCACGTTGTCCTGTCGCTCCAATCAAGAATGCGAGAAAATGTCTCTGCACCGATGACTATGGCTCGTCGCGACTGACCGGCCTTAAGAAAATTGTCGGCAGTCGCCAGGCCATATACGAAACCCGAGCAGACAGCTTGGATATCAAATGCGGCCCCTTTTGTGATTCCGAGTTCATGCTGAATACGCACCGCAGTCGACGGAAATGTCCGGTCCGGCGTGGCCGTCGCACAAATCACAAGATCGATGTCGACAGGATCAATTGCCGCCCGCACTAACGCCTGTTTTGCAGCAGCAATACCGAGGTCGGAAGTCAGTTCGCCATCCGCCGCGATGTGTCTCGCTTTGATTCCTGTACGCTCGGTGATCCAAGTGTCGTTTGTATCAACGAGTTTTGCCATGTCGTCGTTGGTCATGACCCGCTTGGGAAGATAGGCGCCAATGCCACGGATCACGGAGCGAATGATAGCCACGATCTCTCCTTGCGTTCAGACTAGATGCGTTCAGACTACGTGAAGGGTCGAATGCGGCGGCAGTGGGTGCAGGCTTCGACGATTGTGTAGTAACGCGACGGAACCACTCAACTGGCCAGTTTCGAGACTAGATGTCCATGAAACGCTTCGAGATCACCCTGCAGACGGGCCACTAGACCAGCTTCGGCCATATCGTAGCCGAGGTCTACTGCACTTGCAAAGCCGAGCGCATCGGTACCACCATGACTCTTGATGACGATGCCATTGAGGCCAAGAAAAGTTCCGCCATTCACGCGCCTTGGATCCATCTTGCTCTTCAAAACGCGAAAACCACCCTGTGCAAGAAATGCGCCCATCTGCGAAAAAACTGAGCGTCTCATCGCGTCCCGCAGATACCGACTGATCTGTCGGGCCGTTCCTTCAGCCGTTTTGAGCGCAATATTACCAGCAAAGCCTTCAACGACGACGACATCGACCAATCCCTGGCCAATTTGATCCCCTTCAATAAAACCGCCGTAGGTGATGGGCAAATTCGCAGCTTCACGGAGCCACGCATGCGCTTGTTTCACCTCCTCGTCACCTTTGATTTCCTCGACACCAACGTTCAGCAATCCTACGGTCGGTCGCTCGATGTGGAACAAGGCACGAGCCATTGCCGCCCCCATGAGGGCAAAATCGCAAAGCTGTTGAGCCGATGCGCCGATATTAGCACCAACGTCGAGGACAATACATTCATTGCGGACGGTAGGCCACAGAGCGGCGATTGCTGGTCGTTCGATAGCAGCAATCGGGCGCAGTACCAACTTCGACATAGCCATCAGTGCGCCAGTGTTGCCTGCCGACACGGCGACGTCTGCTTCTCCCGACTTTACGGCTTCGATTGCCAGTGCCATGCTGGATGCCCTGCCGCGTCGTACGGCCTGACTCGGCTTATCATCCATCCCAACCGTGACGTCGGTGTGCACTATTTCAGAACGCTCGGCGAGAGCCGCATGATCGGATAATGCTCGCTCGATAGCACTGCGGCTACCGAACAATTTAAACCGCATCTGGGGATGGCGAACACTGGAGAGCGCTGCACCTGGGATGACAACGCTCGCTCCGTGGTCTCCGCCCATTACGTCGAGCGCTAGTGTTCGAGAAGACGTCATGGGCTCAATCAATTTCGGCACGAGCAGGCGACTCCAGCCCCCTGATACTAAGTTCAGGGGACAATAACGATGTAAATGTTGGAAACAACAGTATTTCGCTGGTTGACGCAGGTGTCGCGGCGCCACATGCCAAAAAAGGGCGGACAATCATGACTGGTGCCCGGACTTGAGGCGCGCAAGGTCTGCAAATGGATGGCTCTTAGTCTCCGCATCTCGGCCCGAACTAAGCCCGTCGAGCGTCTCCTCGCCAGAGCGGGGATAGAGCTCGCAGTGTGACGCGATCAACTCATAAACGAAGCGTCCCATGCGGATCTGACCATTTTCGATCGGTTCTGGATCCTCACTGTCGATATCATTGAATTCAAGAGTATCGCTGTGCTGGATTTGGTCAGACGGTCGAAATTCAACGGAAAAGTTGATCGACAATCGCTCGGCCACAGGATCCAGTGTGACCACGCACGCCTGCTCGATATCGGCCGAAATTTCGCCCTGAGCCAGGAACCGGTTTCCCGAAATTGGCTTTATCTTGTACGTCGCAGACACATGGTGGCAGCCGATGACGCCAAGCTCCTCGGAAACTTCTGAGCACTCGGCCTCGCTCGCTGTTCGCGTCTCGCTGATGCCGTCGCCCCCAATACGGGCGGTGTCGTAATTCCAGTTCAGGCTCATCGACCTCAAACCTTCAGTTCAATTTCTGTGCAGATTTTTTACACTAATTTCCCTAGGGACGATTTCTTGCAACGTCCTTGTTCTCACCAGGCCGATCCACGACGGGTTAAGTCCGGTGCAAGACGACTAATCAGCCAGCAGATCAAACGGTGGGAAAGTAAGTTGGCCCGAACGAAGAGCTACCGCAACCTCAGGGTGCGACACATGTTGCAATAACCGATGCGCGTACTTACTCAACCGCAGTATGATCGGGCTAGACTGGTCATGCTCGAAAACCTCAGCTAGGACCGCAGCTGATGCCCCAGGACCACTGTCGCCGGAAAATGCGGAAGCATAATCACGCGATCGATCCATTAATCCGGCTGCCAACTTTTTTACTTTGCGTGGAACGCTTGTATCTCCGACCGCCAGTTCACGCATCGTATCATCCATGTCAGCCACAAAATGCTCCACTAAAGCTCGTCTGACCCGGTCCGCATCTTTGACAGAGCCGCCAAGGTTCAGTGCCTCAAGTACAATCGATAAATGCATGACAAGCAGCTCATACCTCGCGTTGATCGTGTCCGGTAGACCCAGGACCCGATAAAAATATGGCTGCCGAACCTGCGTCACGATCGAGCCATAAAGGTTTGTTGCCGTCCGTCCGACGGGCAGTTGGCGTCGCAACCAAAACATGACATTGAGCATATCTTGCGAACTATCGGATTTGAGTGAGATGTCAACTGCGATTAGGCGTTGCGAGTTGGCGATTCAGGAGCTAATGCGATTCAATGTGGCGTGACAAATGATTCGAAATTGAACCGACAAACGGGCCCCAAATGCAGTCCTTTAGCAAGAGCCGCACCGCGACTTTGATTTTCAGTCTTCGTCGGACCGCCCGACCGCGCATGGCAGGATGGATCGCCCTCTTGGCGACAGCCTTCATTGCATCTGCCTGCGGCCAAAACCTTTTGCAAACACACAAGCATGGTCATCAATTCCGCTCGACGGACGCCCAATTAATTCAACCCGGCATGAGCCAAGAAGACGTTAGATTGTCACTTGGGACGCCGACGACGATTTCGCGCAAGGCTGCGGGATCCACCTACTACTACATATCCTCGACGACCCAGCAATTGGCTTTCTGGGATCCTCACGAAGTTGATCGAAAGGTGTTTGCTGTCTATTTTGATGAACTTGGTGGGGTAGATAAGGTTGCAAGTTATGGCCTCAAGGATGGACGTGTGTTTGACTTCATTAGTCGAACCACACCTGCCGCCAACCAAGGCGACTCAAACGTATTGAAAGCAATGTTCAAGAACCTCGGGAAGGGTTCAGCTCTCTCAACTCAATAGTCGTTGGTTGTGATATGCACATTGCGGATATGACTGGCACTGATTGTACACCACGCGGGGTATGAGGCCAAACGGTTCCCTCGTGATATGATTGTCAGTGGTTGACGGCCCACTGCATCGGATGAGAATTGCCGCAATAGGGCAACAGAAGGAGTGCTGTGGCAAGTTTTCATGCGGCTCATTTGGGCAACATTATCGATATCGCCATATCCCACCGCTCGTGCTTGCGCCGCTCTTTGCGCCAGTACGCTCGCAGCGCATCGCCCGTCAAGAACTCTCCTCGCAAACTGTTCTTTTTTCGGTATCCTTGCCACTCGGCGCTGGCAAACACTTTGCTGAAGAGTTTCTGATAATACACCTGGGCGTCGGGACTCATTTGGGGCGGTCCAACTACCGATCGTTGCATGAAATAGTGGAAGTCCATGCCTGTCTCGCGCAGGGCGGGGGCACGTGCGAAAGCCTTCAATCGGCTGGGTGTGAAGGCAACGATAGGTTTTGTTATTCCTTCTTTAAAATATTTGTTCTGTTCGGACGGATTGTTTACGGTTGAGTTCGTTTTTTTCTGCGCCAATTCCTTGGCAACTGCTCCGCCGCCCTTGAGGGGACGGTAGGTCATTTTCAACCCGTAAGCGGCGTTGAGAAAATCGGTTAGCATGTTGTCCTCAGCGCCGCTGCCAGTTCCGGACATTACCCAGCTACTGCCCGCTTTGCGCACAACTCGGACAAAGTCCTCGATTGTATTGATGTCCTTGCGATCGGAGTGGACCCATAGAACAAAAGCGTCTTCGGCCATTCTGCCGATCGGAGTAAACTCAGAAATATCGAGCTTCAATTCTGGTCGACGGAGAGGCGTCGTATAAAAGCTATTCAACGTGAACATCAATGTGTGATCATCGCCGCTACGCTTGTTGAGTTCTGTCATGGCTTGTGCGCCGGAGCCTTCCTTCAAATTGATGATCTTGAAGGATACAGATACCAGCCCATTCTGGGTCATCGTCTTTGCCATGAATCGCACCGCTTTATCTGCGCCGCCCCCTTTTCCTGCCATGACAATGAACGTTATGGGTTGAGTCGGTCGAAAATTGGCCGCCACGCGGCTGCTCGCGAGACACGCGGTTACAGCCGCAAATAGCAAAAAGCACGATCGTGCAGCAGGCCCAGTCCGCATGTTGCGACACCCCTCAATTTAGCATGCCAGCGTTCAAAAAAAGATCGCAGTTCACAGCTCCGACACATCACCGACTAGCAACAATGCCACGCACGCCACCAGAGGTTTCACCGCTTCCGCGATACACAAGAGGCGCAGCCTCTAAGTCAATTGGTCCCCACCGTCTAGGCTTGAGCTTAACCACAGGCCTTTCACCACCATCACAAGATGCGATCGTGGCGAGCTGCCCTTCCATACCGCTATTGATTGCGGTCCACCCACACTTCGACTCGTCTATTGAATGCCTTGCTCTCCAAGGAATTGTTGCAGGCTACAGGCGCAAGTTCGCCATAACCCCGGACCAAAACTTGGCTTGGATTAATCCTGCCTTCGCCGGCTTTTAGAAGCGCCGCTCGAACGGCGCGCGCGCGAGAAAGTGACAGAGACAGATTATTCTCAAACGCTCCGCCCGAATCTGCAAAACCAATCAGTTTGATCGCCTTGTCCTTCAAGTCTTTTCCAGCCATCAGGTCCACCAGTTTTTTTGTGTCTTGGACCGATTTGGCATCTAGAGTAACCGCTCCGGTATTGAACCGAAAAGTGTATGTCAGCCGATCAGCTTCCTTCAGCTCCGTCAGGAAAGCACGCATCAATTCTAGGTTGAAGTCTTGCTCTGGGGCGTTCAAGGCATACGCCACGCGACTCCCCTGATCCGCGAAACTGATCATTTCTGGCGCCTGGTCTATAAAATCCGCTTTACTGACGATCGATTGAGCCTCTTGCGATAGCGCGAAATCCAATAAACCACCGGCCAATGTTTGCTCTGGTCGGCCTGGCGTATAGAGATAAAGACGACGGGAAAACGGGTACTCTTCAGTCTTAATCGAAAAGTTAGTTGGAGGCGTGATGAGACCACAAGTAGCCTCGATATTGAGCGGCTTGGCATTGCGAAGATAGGCCATTCCCACGAAGCCGATACCTAGTGGATCAGCGGCAACCCAATCAGCCTGTTCCGCATGGTTTTGTGTGCGTTTCGCGCTCGCCACCAAAGTTAGGTTTTTGGGTTTTAGAACAAGCGTCTGGAACGTTTCCCAGGTACCAGACACCTCATCGGGCGCGTATATATTGATCTTACCTCCTTCAAACCCGAGTTGGCTCCAATCTGTGATTTCTCCGGAAAACACCTTGGCCACGTCGGAAATTGAAATCGAGATCAGGGGATTACTAGGAGAAACAAGGATCAATAGGCCATCCAAACCGAGGATATGCTCATGCGTAACGGCTCTCATGTTACCCAATGCAGCAAGACTCGCCACCTCGGCGTCCTTGATCGGACGCGACGACATTCCTATCTGGGCTTGACCACTTTGCAATCCTCGAAATGACGTGCTCGAACCGTGACGAGCAAGATCGATCTTTGCAACCTCGCGACCGTTTGCATCCTTGAAGTGAAATATGAGATCAAGCGGGCTCGGTTGGCTCACTTGTTCGACGCGCAAATTCATTTTCTGCGCGTATGCTTTTATGATGGCCGGCATCAGCTGGTTGCCTACCGTGTTCGAACCTGCAATTGAGATTTGAGCCGGTCGCGCCGGATTGAAAACTGGGCCTGGCGATAGATTTGCACGCACCGGAGCTGTGGGACAGGTCGATCCGACACACTCGAATCTTCGAGCATCAACCTCCATGCGCCCGAATGATGGATTGATGATGATGTATTTTCGGCCGTCAAATGACTGCAGTTCGCCTTTGATCTGAAATCCACCTCCACCTCGCAGGCTTAACTGAATCTCGGCCGAGCTGGCTGCAGTTGGCGGCAAGAGTGCCACAGAGCCCGCGAGTGCGACTAGCCGGACATAGGCTCGCAACTTTTCCCGCATGCGTCTTACTCCCATACGTCAACCGTAAACATTGCAACCAGACAACTCATCTTCGAAACCGAATGTCCGGCACAGCAGACCATATGTATCTCTCTTGCTCAGCAAGCTCCAGTCCACACGCCGCGGCAGGAATTGTTCCGGTCTCACTTGTAACTTGACCGTTCGCCTCACGCACGTAAACGTCGAACGTAACTGATGCAGCCGCACCGTCACCGCAGTAGATATCATGGGGAACAGGACCTCGGCTACGGTGGTCCAAGGCTAGACGGACCGCGCCATAGCGTTGCTTTGAATTGTGTAAGAACGTGAACACCTCGGCGTGCGATCCAATTCCACTGCCATCTGAGCTGCTCGAAAGAAATCCATGGCCACGCTTTTCGCTCACAACGCGGTTTAGCGTCAAATCATAGCTTCCGGGATTTTCGGCCGAGATATGACCGGGGCCATTGAAGCCAGCAGTATACTCAAAGGCGTGTAAATCAAGATTTATATCGCCTTTCCATACAATTGCGACCTTCGAATGCTCCCCAGTATCGGAATGATCGATGTTGAGCTCTTGCGAGCTGCCGTCCTCAAAGCTCAACGCAGCTGCGACACCTCTGCCAGCGAAAAGATCGAGGCCGAGTTCTACGACACCATCCTTAGAGAATCGCTTACTAAAAGCGTTGGAACCGTAAGACAGACGCACATCCTGGCCAGAACGACATTGCGAGCGAACGAGAATATCGACATAACCGTAGGGCTGCCACGACAAAGCTACTACCGGCTTTCCACACGACCGAGCGCTACCGGTGTCGTTGCCCCGCACCATTCGCGCCGCCGGTTGCGCGATGGATGCAACCGCACTCGGCGACAGACTATCCGACGATTGGCTTCCTGAACGATCTTGCACGCCTGGTGTTTGCGGGCTCTCAATTCTCAACTTCTGATCGCCAGCACGTGTCGTCTGGCCCTGCCCTGCGACGGAACCCGTGTCACTTTGCTCTGAAACAGGAGCTGTCTCAACTTTCATAGGGAGCGCCTGCTCCTTGCGCGTGCGCTCCGCGGCTGCCGCCCTCTTTACTTCTGCATTCAATCTCTCGGTCACCTGTCCTGCAAGATCGAACCGGTTTTGTGCCAGATAAAGAAGAGACAAATGGCCAAGCGCCGTTTGCAAAAGCCGTCGGTCATCGCCCGATGAGTCTGAAAATTGCTCCACGACTTGCCAGTAGGTTTGCTCGGCCCGACCACGGTCGCCTGTCCTGCGATAAAGTTCGGCGATTCGGAATTGCAGTCGTCCCGCGTCTGGATGCGCCACACCGAGCTCGGCCACTCGCAATGCATAAAGCCTTTCGGCGACAGCTATCGCATCGTCGAATTGGGCGCTATCTTGCAGGTCATCCAGCCGTGCATTGAGCTCGGACGTGGACGGTGCGGACCGTGCGGATTGCGATACCGCAGAATTAGAGAATGTCATAACTGCCGTAGCTACCGCCAAAAAGGCCATGAGCCCCGTCATCACCGCGGCACGGCTGCCGGCTTGGTATCTTTGACTAGTGAACAATGTAGACATGGCCTCGCTGCACGAACAACTCAGAAATGCGATCGCCGTGTAATACTACAAGCGATTGCACGTCCGTGCAGCGCAAAAAGTGATACCGATTGTCGTCCAAATGTCTCAGGCCAAGGACGTCGTCGAAACTCAGCCAGCAATGCAGCTAGTTGCGCTCTTAGAAACCATCGGGAATTGCATACTTTATATCATCTATGATACCACCTGACTTTAGTAGAGCATGTGCGTCGCTAGAAGCCGCAATCCGCAATCCGCAATCCACAAGATAGCGTCCCGCTTGACGGCGATACTTAGCGTCAATCTCTTCGTGGCTAGGAACATCCCTCACAATCGTTGGCCCATAGTAGCCTAGCACATTTTGAGGCGCCGCTACGGGATCAAAGACAGTAACAGATCCTGTGCATGCCTTCAGCTCGGTTTTGAGATCAATCGCTTTCGTGCTTCGGACTGCGGGACAATTCTCTTTGAACGTCAGGCCCATAATAAGAAATCTAGTATCGTGGACTGTACGCCTCGTCTTGAGAGGGCGGCGGATCACATCCGTGTGCGTAGTGCGTTGGCAATCGATCGTTGAATCCAGGCCTAACCCAATTCATCTCGGGATGAAGTCAGATAGTTTGGGCATTGTGGATCAGGTAAGAAGGGTCATCTCCAATAGAATGACCGCCGACGAGGCCAGGTGTATATGGCACGGCGTGTTTGTGCGAAAATTCAACTTTGTCGACGCCGCCAGGACCCCGCGCCTGGGAAAGTCCAGCTCGGTGGACGGTAACTCCAACTCGTTGACCAACGCAATTTTGACGTCACGCTGTAGTGGCGTCACGCGGTATCTTGTCAATCACTTTTGAGGCGATTCCCAGTGAGTTTCACCTGGGAGTTCATACGCCCAAGATAGTTTGCCACCAACGCTCGCCGATCAAAGTTAGAATGATCAACCAGACAATGGACGCACTTCCAGCGCCTATCAAAAACCAACTTAGGCGGCGCATTCCAACCGTCACCATCTCACTATCGAGTGCTTACCTGAGCGGCGGAGTGGTCTTCCATCGGTACCCCGCTCGCCCGAGGGCCTCACCTGTTTCGAACAACTTGGTCATGTAACGACGATCGAACGCTTCTCGGCGTCGCTCCTGGAAGTCGCTAGGTACCATAGCGAGACGAAACTCAACACCGTTCGTTCTGGAGAATTCGTACAACTTTAATATGTCGCCAATTGTTTGCTGTTTGATCAAAGTCTGAATTGATCGACCCGCAATATCAATTGTCGAGGCTCTGACATTCTGCCATTCAGGATTAGTATGAGAGTTGACGATAACAAACAGGCGGCGCTTAGGGACAACTTTCAGCGCACGATCCATCATGCGCAGATTGGTCTGCATGGGCAGGAGTATCGCATTGTCCGTCGTACCGCCATCAACATGCATTTCCTGACGGATGCGCCCTTTCACGGTTACATCGATCAAGACCGGCGGGAATATCCCGGGAATGGACGCTGAGGCAAGCAGAATCTTGCGAACAAGTTGCAACGCGCGTGCGTCGCCGGCAGATGCAATCTCGCCGAGATTCCAAATCACTGGTCTTTCAGCATCGAGATTTGTCGTTCCGACAAGGAGGCGCCGCCCCATAGCATGTTCAGCAGAAATCTCACGCAAAGTTCTCATTGAAACATATTTGGTAATCAATTGCGCGAGAGGCTCGGAGCTGGCCACGGAAGAACCGCCACCAATAAGGCCAGCGAGTACGGTTGGACGAACGATATCCTTTGTTGAGTAGCTCGTGTAAAACTCCTTCAAGATGTGGTCGTATTGAGGCCCCAAGAAGACGAACGGAGCCATCAGCGCCCCCGTACTCACGCCCGTAACAACAGTGAATTTGGGGCGTGTCCCTGCTTGCGTCCAGCCGTTTAACAAACCGGCACCAAATGCACCATCAGACCCACCGCCGGAAATTACGAGAAAAGAGTGGATGTTCTGGCGCTTCCGGCCACTTCTCGCGCGCGCCGCCCGACGCTGACGTTTGAATTTATCAACCATAACCGAAAGGTTTTTAGGCGGCTCGTCGCCCCACATCCGTATGTCAGCGCTCGCCACGCCAACGACCCGGGCGTGGTCGGCAAGTTGAGGCGGCACAACATCGCGCATTTTTGGCGCGACACAGGCTGAAAGAATAATGCCCAAGATACCCAGCTTCCAAATCTGAACCGTCGCTCTTCCCAGATTGTGCCACGACCAACAGCGTAGAACCCGCATAGCCCCGCCTCCAATCGTATCCGAACGCAATGGTCATAGCGCTCCAATAGTGCTCAAACCAAGGCTTGAGTCGGTGCTGCAGTTCCAATTTTAAGGTGCCGTCGTGCGTCGGATTGCAATGCCTAATTCACGCCGCTTTCGACAGCCTTCAGTGCCGCCGGCAGAACTTCTTCCAAAAGCGCTAAATCCTCTGAAGTTCCTGCACCAATCCGCACACAACGGTTCAAAGGCGCAACACCCGGCATACGTACAAATACATCCCTGCGCTGTAACGCCAACATGAGGTCTTGAGCAAACCCTGTATCGCGCAAGCAATCAACCGTAACGAAGTTCGTCGCCGATTTGATCGGCTGCAGGCCGTGTGCTCTGACAATCGCCGCAATTCCCGAGCGCGCATCAGATATTTTGGAAACGATGTTGTTCAGGTAAGTCTGATCCAACAAAGCCGCCAGTCCGGCAATCTGGGCTAGTCGGTTGATCCCATAGTGATTGCGAATCTTTTCAAAATTCGAAATCACGTCTTCGTGGCCCAAGCAGTAGCCTAATCGACTTCCAGCCAGCCCATAGGCCTTTGAAAATGTGCGAAACCTCATCACCATCGGGTTGGTGACATCAATTGCCGGCAACGCATCTGCCGGCGCGGTATCACAATACGCTTCGTCCAGTACCAACATCGTAGAGGGCGGCATATCAGAGATAAGGTTTTCGAGCTCACATCCCGGCCACCAGGTCCCCATCGGATTGTCTGGATTAGTCAAATAAAGGATCTTGGCGCCGTGCACTGCCGCCGCGTCGCGTAGCGCTCCAATATCTTCGTGATCATCACGATAAGGAACCTTGATCAACTCACCGCCACAGGACGCCACATGAAAATTGAATGTCGGATAGGCGCCGTCCGAAGTTACGACTGTGTCACCAGGCTCGACAAACAGTCGATTGACCAATCCCAGTCCACCATCAATGCCTTCCGTGATGACAACGTTGCTCGTACTGATGCCGTGAAACTGTGCAATCGCGCATTTGAGTTCGTGATTGTCAGGATCGCAGTACTTCCAATTCTCAGGTGCAGCGTCGCGAATGGCTGCAATCACTCGCGGTGAAGGACCAAACACGCTTTCGTTGGCTCCAATCCGTGCACGAAACGTAGCGCCACGACGTCGTTCCAGAGCCTCCGGCCCAACAAACGGCACCGTTGAGGGCAATTTTTCGATTATTCTTGAAAAGCGCGGTCGTGACATAGGGTGTCCAAAACTGATTATTACTCCTTGATCATGCCCTGGCCAAGGAACCTAAAGCAAGCAAAGCTCCGCCAGTTCGCGGCGCATTTGCGCCGGCAAGTCAGCAATTTTCTCATCTATGCTCGCGGCCAAGTCGGGCGGGGCATCGTTGGCCTCCAAATATCGCCACCCCTGAAAGGCGCGCCGTGGCGTGGGACGGACGGGTACCAGCTTAGGACTCAACAGAATTTGGCAAGCTTTTGTACCATCTGATTTTTGTCCCTCATCAAAGCCAGTAATTTGCTGTCGAACCTGTATTGCACCGCGAATAACCCAGTAGATAGACCCACCGTCCAATATCTCGGTTTGACGTCTCGGCACCATTCGCGTCGTGTGAAACAGGCGCGCTTGCGCCATTTTGTGTTTGTTGAGTTTGATGCGGGATCGCTGCCAAGTCGCCAAATCTTCGATGGCATCAATCCCCACACAGAGTTTGACAATATGCACCGTCAATCATCTCGCTCCGCTTCTAGTGAGACCAGCAATTCACCCTGACTAACCTGGTCGTCCTCCGCCACGTGGACCTTTGAAATTTGACCGGCTCTTGGACAATTGAGAACGTGCTCCATTTTCATTGCTTCAACAACCGCAATTGCCACTCCTTCAGATACAAATTCACCATCGCTAACCATCAACCTGGCAACCCGACCATTAATGGGCGCGTGCACCCCGTCACTGCCTCCTCCCTTAGTCGCGACATCAACATCATACGCAGGCCGACAAACGGTAGTCTGATTGAGGCTGTGGAAGACGTGAACTTTGTCCTGGTCAACGATGAGCGTCCTTATCCCATCTTGAGAACCAGTGGCAACCTGAGACGCACCGAGATCGCCAGTAGTTCTGCCTGCGAAGCAATCATTCACGTTAATGGTCATGCCGTCGAGCGACCAAATGAATGCCACCTCGCAGTCGACACCGTCCGCCTTGAGTGCCCGCAGCATTCGGCGATCGCCGCCGAGTTGAAATGCGTCCTGCTGCGCCCAAGGATCCGAGTCGTGCTTGCCCGACATCTCTCGCATTTCGTTAGAAAGGATGACCCGCGCGCCCTCTGCGATCGCCACGATGTCCGGCATGTTGGAGACCAGCTCATGCAACTGATCCGCGATCAAAGAAGTGGACATACGAGCCGCCACGACATCGGATTGAGACAACAATGCATGCAGAAAACCTAGATTGGTTTTTACCCCTATGATCTCAAAGTTCTCCAGGTCGTGGCGCAATCGCTCAATGACGTCGGCTCGGTTGGGCCCGAACCGAATAATTTTCGCAATCATCGAGTCGTAGAAGGGTGGCACAGAATCGCCAGAAGAGAACCCACTTTCGACTCTCAGTCCGTCAGCCTCGGGGACATTGAACGCCAACACCTGACCTACAGACGGCGAAAAGTCGTTGGCAGGATCCTCCGAGCAAAGTCGCACTTCGATGGCGTGTCCTGAACATGTAATGTCCTGTTGATGAAGCGGAAGTGGCTCGCCCGCCGCAACGCGAAACTGCCACTCAACAATGTCCAAACCCGTAATCTGCTCAGTTACTGGGTGCTCGACTTGGAGGCGGGTGTTCATTTCGATGAAGTACCAAGACGCATGCGAGTCGAGACTGCCGCCTTCCACCAGGAATTCGACCGTACCGGCACCCTCGTAGCCAACGGATTTGGCAATTGCTATCGCAGCGTCGGTCATGTTTGCTCGCAAAGCGGGCGACATATCTGGGGCTGGAGCCTCCTCCATCACCTTTTGATTGCGCCGCTGGAGCGTACAATCCCGCTCGAAAAGGTGCACGACGTCTCCGTGCCGATCACCGAAGATCTGGACCTCAACATGGCGCGGACGCACGACTAGTTTTTCTATGAGTACCCGCGCATCTCCAAAAGTAGACTGAGCCTCTCTCTGGGCACTTGCCAGGGCCTCTTGAAACTCCGGCGCCGCTTCCACGCGGCGCATGCCTCGACCGCCACCTCCCGAAACGGCCTTTATCATCAGTGGGTAACCAATTGCACCAGCTGCACTCAGCAAAGTGTTTAAATCTTGATCGTTCCCCAGATAGCCAGGAACGATGGGCACACCTTCCGAAATTGCGATCTGTTTGGCATCGGATTTATTACCGAGAGCACGCATTGCCCTAGGCGATGGACCAATAAAGACCAGTCCTGCCGCCGCACATGCCTCTGCAAAATCGGGATTCTCGGCGAGAAAGCCATACCCGGGATGAACACAATCAGCACCCGTCGCCACGGCAGCAGCAATAATCGCTTCGATGCGTAAGTAACTGTCGGCTGCAGGGCCAGGCCCGATCCTGACGGCATCATCTGCCAAGCGAACGTGCATAGCGGCAATGTCAGCATCCGAGTATACAGCAACAGTACCGAGGCCCATTGCCCTTGCTGTCCGACAAATCCGGCATGCGATTTCGCCACGGTTGGCAACGAGGACCTTTTTAAACATGACATATACTAACTTGATTGCGCGACGGTACCAGCGTCACATCCGTTGGCCGGTGGCTTCCGAGGATGAGAGACCGACGATGAAGGAGTACCAGCGAGCGCAAGGAGTAACCTCTCTAGTTTCGAGATTTTCTCGGTCACGGATCGTCCTGACTGCACTTACAAGCCCAATTTGAGACACCCATGCGGCTATCAAAAATGAGCACCTTGGCCACGACACTCACTTCAATGCGCAAGTGCCATGATATTGAGAGACCACCGGTTGGCCAAGCAAGCCAAAATGGCGCGAATGCACCGCCGGTTTCGATCCATCGGAGGCCGAAGCCTCATAAACAGTGGTAATATTCAGGAAGCCCTCGGTTACAACTTCCAAATAATGATTGGCTCCAATTGCGCGCACTATTTTCAGCTCGCCCTCGCCTTTTGAGGTAATCAATGCCGCCTGCTGTCGGACAAGATCAATTGCCCCAATCTCGAAAGACAGCTCTTCCGCTGATTGGGGTACATAGACCTTGTTTTCGTATGTGTAGACGGTTCCGGTAGGGAAGGTGCACATCAAATTTTGGGCAAAGGCAGCGTCGGAGATCGTACCGACGATAAGGAGCCCCATAGTCAGCAATGACGCAGCTAAAGTCGCGTTTTTGTGTCTCATTTTGCCCCCCAAAAGGCACCTACATGCGAAAGACCCCAAAATTCGTCGCCGCGATAGGCGCGTTGAGCGATGCCGACAGTGCCAGCGAGATAACTCGCCGCGTCTCCTGTGGCGAAATGATCCCATCGTCCCATAACCGTGCCGTCGCGTAGTAGGGATGGCCCTCCATTTCGTACTGGTCGCGGATCGGCCGCTTGAATGCGGCCTCCTCATCGGTTGACCAGTCTTTGCCCTGCGCCTCGAAGTTGCTTCGGCGCACCGTCGCAAGAACTCCAGCCGCCTGCTCACCGCCCATCACTGAAATCCTAGCGTTAGGCCAGGTGAATAAGAACCGAGGACTATAGGCACGCCCGCACATGGCATAGTTGCCTGCTCCGTAGCTGCCCCCAACAATGAGTGTGATCTTTGGCACATTCGCACATGCCACAGCAGTGACCATTTTAGCGCCATGCCGCGCAATACCTCCTGCTTCAGCATCGCGGCCAACCATGAAACCAGTAATATTCTGCAAGAACAACAGCGGAATGGAACGCTGACACGCCAGCTGTATGAAGTGAGCCGCCTTCTGAGCTGTCTCAGAGTACAGGATACCATTATTTGCCAAAATGGCGACGGGCAACCCTTCGATGTGAGCAAATCCAGTAACAATTGTTTTGGCGTAAAGTGCCTTAAACTCGTCAAACAGGGAGCCGTCTACCAGTCGAGCTATAATTTCGCGAGCATCATACTGTGTCATCAAGCTGGCTGGGACGACCCCATCCAGTTCCACTGGATCGTAGTTGGGCGGCCGCGGTGCTTGTGCTCCAACGTCGGTTTTCGATGCCGGCTCGAGGTTTCCTACAATCGACCGAGCGATTTCCAATGCATGATGATCATCGACCGCTGCGTGGTCGACGACGCCGGACAGGCGCGCATGAACATCGGCTCCACCGAGATCTTCTGCGCTCACCTTCTCGCCGGTGGCCGCTCTGACGAGCGGCGGCCCCCCCAGAAAAATTGTTCCTTGATTGCGCACAATTATACTCTCATCAGCCATTGCGGGTACGTATGCCCCGCCGGCTGTGCATGATCCCATAACGACTGCAATCTGCGGAATACCCTCCCCAGACATCCGGGCCTGATTAAAGAAGGAGCGACCAAAGTGATCTCGGTCCGGAAAGATATCAGCCTGGTGAGGTAAGTTTGCGCCGCCCGAGTCCACGAGGTAAACGCATGGCAGGCAGTTCTGCCAGGCGATTTCCTGAGCGCGAAGATGTTTTTTGACTGTTTCGGGGTAGTACGTTCCCCCCTTGATCGTCGCATCATTGCAAATGATCACACACTCGCGACCGGCGACACGACCGAGACCGGTGATCATCCCGGCACCGTGAATATCGCCTGAATACATCCCGTAGGCTGCAAGTTGAGACAGTTCAAGAAATGGCGATCCGGGATCAATCAGTCGCAATACACGATCTCGCGGCAAGAGTTTGCCGCGCGCAATATGACGTTGTCGTGACTGCTCAGAACCTCCAATTGCAACTTCGGCCCTCTTCGACTCAAGATCCACCACCAGTTTTCGCATGGCCTCGCAATTCACACGATAAGACTGAGAGGCAGTATTGATCTTCGACGTTAGCTTGGGCATGTGCCCCCCTAAATCAGCGCGTCCAATTTACGACCACGGCCTGGCGCCGGCAGGTCGTGCGAGCCGAGATGCATGGATGTGCCAGATAGGACTTGCGATTCGGCATTCTCTGCTCCGGTGAACGACGGCCAACACGGAGAATCTTGCGCAGCAATTCTGACAAAATGCGGAAAATGATGCCGACGTCGACTGCTCAAGCCTTTGAAGTTTGCACGGGCGCACCGGACTTTTTCCACGCTCCGAACCCGCCCAACATGTGCGCAACGGGCTGCAATCCCATGTCCTGCGCCGTCTTTGCGGCTAAAGCCGACCGCAACCCTCCTGCGCAGAAAAAAATGTACTGCTTGTCATCAGCGAAAACCGCCTTGTGATAAGGGCTTTCAGGGTCAATCCAAAATTCCAGCATGCCCCGCGGACAATGAACCGCGCCACTAATGCGCCCGTCACGATCGAGTTCTCGTGGATCTCGAATATCAACGATAACGACGTTTGGGTCGTCTTTCATTGCCACCACTTGTTCAACACTGTATTCGGTGATTTCGCTTTTTGCAGCATCGACAAGTGCTTTGTAGCCGGTAGTAATTGTCTGCGGCACTTCGGTCCTCCCTCTCGCTGGTTAAACATACTACTTAGCCGATAGCTTCTGGATTGAGCAACTTGCCTCAGAAATCTTCTTACAGATCTTCAATGCTTGGCCCCGGCAACAAAGTTGCAGAACGACCGCTGACCCAATAGGCCCAAAGCCCAATCCATTCACGAAGTGCTCTGTCTGTTCTTTTTAGCCCGTTCACCAGCGTAGAAAATGGCCGCCAGAGGTCAGCACGACCGCGCGTGCGATAATCTACCGGGTAGGCAATCACATGATAACCTGCCTTGCGAAACACGCCAATTGCCCTCGGCATATGCCATGCCGACGTCACCAACAAAAAACGGTCCGTGGGTCTGGGCATCAGCAGTTTTCTCGTAAAGACGGCATTCTGCCAAGTATTGCGGGAGCGTGTCTCGAGCACAATGCGCGAGCCGTCGATACCCACATCACGCAAATATTGGTCAACGGAATCTCGAGCATCCTCGACACGAAGGATCAGCTTTGCCGGGCCACCAGAGAATATTATCTTGGCTGTTGGTAGCTGGTGAGCCAAACGAATCGTCTCGCTCAGGCGTTCACCTGCATCGACTAGCGCCAATGTATTGCGAGCTTTGCTGACACCGCCGTCTTCGAATCCGCCGAGAAAGATAATCCCAGTGTATGCACCCCTTTCGAGAAACACAGGTTTTTGAAATCGGTTCTCCAACGGCAGAAGAAGTGCGCTCCCCAGCGGCGAAAATCCAAACACCAAGAATCCGGTGGCGCTGGCTGCCAGCAATCTCCTCGCCCATCGCTCCGTGGATCGCCGCCGCAAGAGAACCAGGCCCGAAATCAGCAGCAGAAGGCAAAGATGGGATGGCGCGATGAGGAAAAAAAATACCTTGGATAGGACGTAAAACATACCCGCTTCTTGATATCACTGGCCGCGATGCTCACCGTCCCGTGAGCCATCACAAACTCGCGTGGACGTGAAGCCAATAGCGAACCACTTCGCCCGACGATTATCCAACACAAGGCGCGATCCGGGCCGCAGTAGGACGAATTTTCGTCACTTCCCTAGTGGAATCGCTGCACGGCAATTGCGGTCGCTTCACCTCCACCAATGCAAAGCGACGCAACACCTTTGTCCCGGTCATACATGTCCATGGCATTGAGCAGCGTGACGACAATCCTGGTACCAGAAGCACCCACAGGATGCCCAAGCGCGCAGGCGCCACCATGCACGTTTACTTTCTCATGCGGTAGATCAAGCTCATTCATCGCAGCCATTGTCACGACGGCAAAGGCCTCGTTGATTTCGAAGAGATCGACCTCTCTCACACTCCAACCTGCTTGGTCGAGTACCTTTTGGATGGCACCGATTGGCGCAGTCGTGAACCACTGTGGTGCCTGTGCGTTGTTTGAAGTGGCAACGATCTTTGCGCGTGGAGTGATCCCCCGCCGCTCTGCTTCACTCAAGCGCATGAGTACGACTGCAGCCGCGCCATCCGAAATCGAACTGGAATTGGCTGCAGTGACAGTTCCTCCTTCGCGAAACGCGGGCTTGAGCGTCGAGATTTTATCAACGTCGGCGGCAAACGGCTGTTCGTCGCGATCCACATCGCGCGTGTTCTTGCGTGACCTGACGGTGAGTGGGGTCATCTCGCCCGCGAACGACCCGTTTTCATTCGCCGTCTTGGCACGAGACAGACTTTCGACAGCAAAGGTATCCTGCGCTGCTCGCGTAAATTGGTAGTGTTGGGCAGTGTCTTCGGCGTATGTACCCATCAATCGACCGCGATCGTAGGCATCTTCAAGGCCATCGATAAACATGTGATCTTGCACCACAGAATGGCCCAGGCGCTGGCCGCTACGCATCTTCGGAAGAAGATGAGGCGTGTTGGTCATACTCTCCAACCCACCGGCGACAATAATATCTTCAGCCCTGGCATGCAGTGCGTCGTAGCCCAGCATTATCGTCTTCATGCCAGACCCGCACATCTTATTGATGGTCGTACATGGAACCGTTTCAGGTAGTCCTGCACCAAATGCCGCCTGTCGCGCCGGGGCCTGCCCCATCCCGGCCGGGAGCACACATCCCATTAGAACTTCCGATACGTCCGCCGGTGACAAACCAGCGCTGTCGACGGCGCCCCGTATAGCAGCCGCCCCAAGCTGAGGTGCTGTAATTGACTGCAGAGAGCCCTGAAAACTGCCCAATGGTGTGCGCCGCCCCGAAACGATTACGATCGGATCTTGGACGAAGGAAGTCATGTGCTTCTCCTGCTCTTTCAATCAGCTTATTGGAGTTCAATCTAGCATCTGCGTTGGGCGTTGGTGTCAAAGGTGTTGCAGTCAAATAGATCCTCCTGGTCCACACCCCGTCAGCTTTGCTGCCCAGGGGCTCCAACTGGATTGATGCCCATCATCACCACGACCACATCAACCGCACTTAATGCATCACTACGGGTGCGTAATGCTTCACTTCAATCGAGCATCGCTGGTCCTATCGCTACCGCCCTTCTTGTTTGGAACGCTTTTCCCGACATCCCGCATATCGTGGGCTTCTGCGATGGAATCTATGTGGCCCTGATCATAGCTCTTGTAGTGCAAATCAGCCGCCCGCTCATCGACCCAAGCATCGTCGACAATGCTCGCCTTGTAGATCAGATAGTGGACTACGAATATCAAACCCGTCACCAAGAGCGGCCAAACGGCCCACCACGGCGCCCCGGTAAGGACATTTGCAATTGTCAGTCCCACATTGAACAAGACGAAGACGTTGCGATGTGCAGGGTAAGCACGCACCAAGGCTTCCGACAGGGTTTGCCATTTGGCATCGAATTCGGCTGACCCGTGTGACATTGAACCGTTCCTACATCTCGCTGTCGTTGGTTTGCCCTGGCTTTGATACAACTTTTGCGGTTCGTGAGCTTGCTAGTCGTCACCTTTTGACCAAAAGTCATACGGATTGCGGCGGCCCGTGATTTTCTGATCAGGCGGATCTGGCATAGATGGGAAATGTGCCGCGATCCGAACGATCCGCCAGCTATAATAGAGCCATACAACAACCACGGTGACCATCACCGTCTTGTCCAAGATCGATTGCTTTGCATGAAACCCATAGATCAAAAAGTATAGCAGCACTGCGACCGGCCCCGTCGCGCAGAACGCAGCCGCCATCTGGTTCTTGGAGTAACCGAAAGCCACGGCCGCCCACACCATAAACAGGGCATAGATTGATACTCCTGCAGAGTCGCCATGCGGAAGTTTACCCGACAATGATGCAGAACCGATGACTGCAAACCCTACTCCTAGAAACAGAACGTATGCAAAAATCTCGTAACGAGCCTGCATCCTGGTCATCTTCTCCGGCGCGACGGCATAAGGGGTCTTAATTTCATCGCTGACGTATCGACGAAACATCTTTTCCCATTCAAACGCCATGCGGAGATCCACCTACCAGATAGCATCGCGCCGATCAGCGCGAATGGTCAAAACACGAAAGGGCCAGGAACCCCCAACCCTTTCATACATGCATCAAATGTGCACGACGCAGCCCTTGAAGATATTACTCCGCCGGTTGCTTTGCATTGTTTACCGCTGGCGTCGTATCATCATCATCAAGCTCGATACGCTTCTTGCCTTCGATCATGGTGCCGTGTTCCTCCGGCCACTCAAGCGTCATGAGATTAAAGCGACGGTTGGGTTCACCAAAGAGGATCTGGAAGGATTGCAGCCAGACGGCAAGACCAGCCAGCACAACCAATATCAATCCGACAACCAGTACACTCTTGATGATCCAACGGTTCGACAGACCGACTGTCGACGCCGAAATCTCGTTCTGGAGGAAAGATGTAATGGCATAATCCAAAGCGAAATACGTGGTAATCAAGCAAAATGGAATCAGGAAAAACGTAACGCCAAGAAACTCGATCCACGCCTTTCGGCGGAAGGATAAGGTC
>JBPCWA010000026.1:0-3477 GCA_051009975.1 Hyphomicrobiaceae bacterium | reverse complement strand
TGGCCCAGAGCGTGTGAAAACTCGCACGTGCAAAATTTTCGTAGAATATTCTTCCATCAAGTTGCATGAGGGCCAGTTGCTTGATCTCTGCGCTTTCTCGATAGAGAGGGCAACATAGGATGCGTTTTTATGAATCAAGTCAGGCTCATGTGCGCCTTCAAGTGAGATTAAGGGCGACGATCGATACGTGTCGCCTTCAAGCGGTCTTGCGTGCGGTAGACCGGCTCTGATCAGTCAAATCTCTTTGCGCGTAGAACCTCATACTAACCGGCAGAAAGACGAATGCGTTTTCACACGCTCTGGGCCAGTAGCTGACGTTTCCCTTGCATTGGCTGATGTGGTGTAGCACGACAGCAGGGGATCAAGAACCATTGCGCCGAGCGGTATTGGGAGCAGACAAGCATGAAATCTCTGACGGTGTTTTTCTGGGCTATTGTTCTGACTTCTTCATTGGCAATCGGGTCGACCGCTGCGCAAGATAAGCCAAAACCTCAGACCCTTTTCATCAACTGTAACATCTTTGACGGAACGTCTGACGAGCTTGCCAAAGGCGGACGCGTTCTGGTCGAGGGCAATCTGATCAAGATGGTCGGCAGTGCAAATCTCAAGGGTGCAAAGCATGCCGAAGAGATCGACTGCGCCGGGCGCACGCTAATGCCCGGCCTAATCGACTCTCATGTGCACTTTTATCTTTCGATGGGCGGCGGTCGGATCGGCATGGAAAACTCTCGCTGGGACCTCTTCCCAGCAATGGGTGCTGCGGCCGCGCAAGAATGGCTCGCCGACGGTTTCACCACCGTCAGAGACATGGGCGGAATGCACGACGGGTTGCGCACGGTGATTGACAAGGGCCTGTTGGACGGACCGCGCATCTATCTGGCGGGATCCACCATTTCTCAGACCTCCGGTCACGGAGACACACTTTTAGGTGGCCAGATCAATCCGAGTGAAAACAATCTGGCAAGGCTCGGGCTATTTGTAATCGCGGATGGAGCCGATGGAGTGCGCCGAGCCGTGCGCCAAACGTTTTCCTATGGAGCTACCATCGTCAAAATCATGATGGGCGGCGGCGTCGCCGGGGCAAAGAGCCCGATGTTTGCGCCGCAGTTTACCGATGCAGAAATCTTGGCCGCGGTGGATGAAGCTACCGCCCGAGACGTTTATGTATCCGCGCACATTTACACGGACCGGGAGATCAAACGAGCCCTGAGGCTTGGTGTGAAGAGCATCGAACACGGCCAGTTTATCTCCGAAGAAACTGCAAAACTATTGAAAGAGAAAGGCGGCTTCATCAGTCCCTTCCTGGCATCCATAGTGAGCGATGAGATTTTCAACCATCCCGTTTTCGGCAATCCAAATTCGTTCGAGTATCCGCGGGTTGTCGCCATGAAGGAACAGGCCAAGGACTTCGTGAAGATCATGAAAAAGGTCCGGCCAAACATGGTATTTTCCTCCGACATCGTGAATTCTAGTGGCGTGCCCGCCCGACAGCACCGTGACCACGAAAAGTGGGTGTTCGCTGACAAGTTCGGGAATCTTGAAGCGCTAAAGGCGATGACATCTGTCGGCGGCAAGCTTGCCATGCTCTCGGGCCGCTCGAACCCTTATCCCAAGAAGTTGGGTGTCATCGAGAAAGGCGCCTATGCTGACATCATTCTAGTGAACGGCAATCCGTTGAAGGACATCACCGTCATCGGTGGGAACCCAAAATGGTTTGATGCAAAGCCGCGCGAACGTGGCATCAAGACGATTAATCTCATCATGAAGGATGGAAAGATCTACAAGAACACGCTGAACTAATGGAAGGTCTGCTTTGGGTCACAAGCAAGACCCGAGCAACTGCAGCAGAGCACGTCCGCTCTGCGCTCAGAAGCGGACGTGAGCAGATGCAGCAATCGACGTCCGAGATGGGCCATAAGCTGCTGTATGGGTGATCAAGCCTCCTTCAAACTATACCGCTGGGGCCTAATAGGCGTGCTTCGCCATTGCACATTCATCCAATAATTCTCGGACTTGGGAATAAGTCCCACTAGTACAGAAGCCTGCAGAATCTGGAGTGGTGCGGCGAGTTGCTGCTTGCCATCATTTTCGCAGCTTTGGGTCGAGGAGGTCGCGGATAGCATCTCCGAGAATATTAATGCCGAACACCGCGATGGTGATGGCTAGACCCGGCCAGATCACAACCCAGGGCGCACTATCGAAGAACTCCTCTACGCCATCGCGCAACATCAATCCCCACGCAGGCGTCGGCTCCTGGACGCCGAGACCAAGGTACGACAGAGATGCCTCCGCAAGGATGGCTCGGCCGATGCCTGCCGTCACCAAGACCAAGAACGGTGCCATTACGTTCGGGATCATATGGCGCAAGACGATGCGGGTATGGGAAAAGCCATTGGCACGAGCAGCATCGATATAAGGGAATTCCCGCAACGCCAACGCGCTTGAGCGCACGATGCGTGCACCACCAGGAATACTGACTATGACGATGACAAGGATCACATTTTCCAGGCCGGTCCCGACGTACATCACGATGACCATGGCCAGGATCAAATCCGGGATCGCCATCCAGACATCCGCAAAACGCTGAAACAGCAGGTCGAATGTGCCGCCGAGGTAGGCGCTCGTCACGCCGAGTACAAGGCTGATCGTTCCCGCGATGAACGCGGCGACCAATCCGATGTACATGGCCGTTTGGGCCCCGTACATGAGGCGCGAGAGCATGTCGCGACCGAAATGGTCGGTGCCAAGAGGGAATATGGCACTTGGCGGTTCCAAACTATGCGCAAACGATATGTGTAAGGGATCGTGCGGAGCAATGAAGGGAGCCAAAACGGCGATCGCGATCAAGGAAAAGATTAGGAATGCACCGAACAGTCCGAGGGGTTGGTGAAGAGCCAAGCGGCCAAAGCGGAGCAGCACACCGTCCTCAAACCGGCGAACTGGCGCACGCTCTTGGTATGCGAAACTAGTATTCCCCGCCATCAAAGCTCTCCCGTACGTCGGATGTTTACGGCAAGGCGGTTCATATGGGCGGTGGCATGGTATCAACACCGCAAAGAGGCGCGCAACCGGACACCGGTGGGTGAGGCCCACCGGGGATCAATTGCCAAGCTGAGCACCTGCGGCAATCTATGGCCGCCTTGCCCTCGGAAGCGGACGTGAGAAGCTGCAGCAATTCGATGTCAGAGGCGGGCCAGAGGCAATCGTTCCCTTCTCTCATATCGTTGTGCTCAACAACGACGGTAAGTTATCTTCCAAACGTTCCGACCTGACACTATTCGACGGCACGCTGCGTCGCGAGGTGCTCAATGCCGTATGGTTCGCAAGCACAAGGCGGGTCCAATCAGTGATCAACACGCGCCTGCGCCACTTCCGGGCATGGTCATTGATGAACTCAGCGTTGAGGCGATACTCCAGATCCTTTACGATGCCGACCATATTGTCGGTGGGGTGAAGTGCTAATATTCACCCAAGATG
>JBPCWA010000025.1:0-2880 GCA_051009975.1 Hyphomicrobiaceae bacterium | reverse complement strand
CAGCAAAGTACGTCCGAGATAGGCCAGAAACGGTCGAAACTTCCTGATCCAATCGTCGCTCGCCGAGCTTGGCATCGATGTCTCGTATGAAACTGTCCAACGTTGGTCAGTTAAGATTGGTCGCGCCTGGCGTCTAGGGGGTGGTTTTGCCATGCGCTGGAGGCATGCCGGACGATTTATGCAGCCACAGTAACCAAATTTCGTAGCCACGATCCCCAGACTTCAGCGTCTTGGGCATTGCGTTACGGATCAACAACTGCAAATAGCAGCTGTGCTTGGAACGCAATTGCGGGGGCGATCATGGACACGTTTGACGACAGCGTGCAGCAAGCATGCGACAGCGACTTTCAGCCGATGCATCCTGGTGAATATCTTCGCGAGTTCATTATGGAAGGGCGCAACCTAGGCGTCAGCGACATGGCTGATCGGCTGAAGGTAGGCGAAAGGGATCTCAGACCTCTGGTCAATGGGAAATCTGGACTTACGGACGAGATCGCATCGAGTCTGGAGCGTGAGTTTGGTGGGCACGCCCAGACAATGAGGAAAATGCAAGCAGACTTCGACGCGCATCAGAGGCAGGGCAGCCAAACTGAGACGCCCGCTGAGCCGGTCCCTGCTTAGGCAAACTAGCGCATCACCAAGGCTGGGATCTTGGTATGAGTCAGCGTTTTGACCGCCTCTCTGCCAATCACAAGTCCTTCGAGGCCGCGGCGTCCGTGGGAGCCGATTACAATGAGATCGGCGCCGGCATCTTCGGCAGCCTTGACTATGCCGCCGCCGCCACAGTCATTACAGCATTGGGCTGTCCTCTACCCACGACAAGGGGGACGCGTTGTTCGCATCACGGGAACATGCGAGCCTTCAACGAAACCGATGATCTGAAGCGTCTCGGATGCGGGATACTCCATTCGGGGTCGTCTCCATGCGCGATCATGCTTCTTTGAGCAACCGGTTCTCAAGCAGAACGTCGGCGAAGGGCTTCCTTCAAGTCGCGCATCTCCCGGCGTACGTCCTTGACCTCTCCTGACCCCGACAGACGCCTTTTACCAGCTTCATGGAACTTCTTCGACCAGTTGCAATTAAGGCTCTGAGCGATGCCTTCTTTGCGGCATAGCTCAGAGTTCGTACCATCTCAATGACGTCAAATGCTGCAACTCAATAGATTGCAGTCGGACGACAGCTGGTCAAAATGATCCGGAAACATAAGTAAGTGCTCGGGGGGCGAACGTCCGGATAGAATGACAGGTAGGTGAACTGCGCTTGTGTGAATTTGCTAGTGGAACCAATGTGTCAGGCCACGCTGAGTTTGATTGCGTCGCGCTTAGCTTGTTTGCCGATGTCTTTAGCACAGGAGCTAAAACCTTGACAGCTGCCATTCGTCCATTCTGCTTCATCATTGCTGTACTGGCTTGGTCTTCGCCAAGTTGGGCCCAGTTTGTCGATTCCAATCTCTACTATCGGCTTAGCACCCAATTTCGCGGAGTTGGGATGGCGTTGGACGTTTTTAATGGCGGGCCAAAGAACAACATGACCCATCTTGCGCGATCTCAAGACGTGTCTGGCCAGCATTGGCAGTTTCGACCCGCCCGAAACGGCTATTATCGCCTGACCACACTGTTTCGCGGCGAGAGCATGTGCCTCGATGTCTTTAACGGCGGACGAAAGAATGATCAGGTCCACCTGACACGTTGTGCAAACTATTCGGGTCAATTCTGGAGGATCGTTAATGCAGGCAAATGGATTCACCTCACCAGTCAGTTCCGGGGCGATGGTATGTGCCTGGACATATTTAATGGTGGTCCAGACAACAACCAGCCTCACTTAGCACCGTGTACCAACGCCTCTGGCCAGAACTGGAAATTGTATCCCACGAACAGACGGGTCGATCAGCGGCCAAATGGACGACCACCGATTGCCAATTCGCCAAAAAGGCCCGCTGCGAAGCAGTCAAAGACAAAAAAGTATCGGGTCGGCTCCTGCGCCTATTGGAAGGACCAGTGGCGGCGGTCGGGAAGCCGAGGAGCTTATCGAAAGATGAGCGACGCCTGTGACGATGTGGCGAGGAAAAGCTGTGGCAAGAATGGATACCGCAGCGGAAGTGGCACTTGTCGTTGCAAGAGGAACTATGAAAGGCGTCAAGGCAAATGCTTCTGGAAGGTCGACAGCAAGGGCTTCGAAGTTGCGCCGTGGAAGAAACCAGGCTGCAAAACGTGGCAACGCCAATGCGACAACGGAATCGCAGCGGCGTGTCGCAAACACGAGGCGACGTGTCAGGTCAATTAGTTTGCGGACTTCCTGAGAGTCGGTGAGCACACAAAGTTTAAAACGTATTTACGGAGATTTCCGGTCAGCATCGAACAAGGAAATACAGTACTTTAATGCACGCCGTCCGCACCATCTCGCCGCTGACTGTTCGTCCATCATAGGACAGCGACCAGCCTTCGTAACTGCATGGGTCTCAGGCCTCGGTCCTGGTGCCGGCGTCTTCCGCTCTGCCGCCAATCGCTGACCTTCGCGGTAGAGCACATAGAGGCCCGCGACCGCGATGATGGTACTGCCGATCAGCGTGTCGAGGCCCGGCAAATCATCGAACACCAGGTAACCCAGGATCGCGACCCAGATGAGTTTGCTGTAGTTGAACGGCGCCAATAAAGACGCCTCCGCCCTCGAGAACGCGTGGAGCATCAAAAAATGCGCTCCGGCTCCCATCGCTCCGATAATCAGGAACATTGCCAAATGGGCGGTCATTGGTGTGGTCCAGAAAAACGGCACGATCAAGCTGGCCCAGGCGGTTCCGCCGATGCTCGTGTAGAGCAGCGTCGTCTCGTGCCGATCCTGGTTCGCGAGCCGGCGGGTGATGAGCTGGAAGAAGGCAAAGCA
>JBPCWA010000024.1:0-3767 GCA_051009975.1 Hyphomicrobiaceae bacterium | reverse complement strand
CGGGCGTGACGGCTACGATCAAACTTCCACCGATTTGCTAATGCCAGCTGTTGCTGAGAGTTCGGTAACTACTGTTGCGCATGCCTCGGTGAGTCAGCCGGCCGAGTCACACGTTGCCGGTTCGAATAGACTCAATATGCGATCGCAAGATCAACTTTGATAGCCGCGGCTAATTCCTGGCTAATTCTAAGGGCTAACATGTGCTGCCGGTATGAAGTGCAAGTCAGCAGATCGGCGCCTGTGTTGGCATTGGAACCCGCAACGACTGGTGCATTTGGCCCATGCGCGTCCACTACTGCCCGCGGTTTTTCGCCGATATCGTTCATCGCCTGATCGATCCCAGGTGACACGCTGTCAGTCGTAGCTGCCGCGATGGTCGGAGCAATTCAGGGAGCAAAGGGTATGACCGGGATGACTGAAGGCCTCAGATTGGTCGTGCATGAGGCCCTCAACATTGGGCGGGATTGAATTCACTTAATATTGACGGCAAGCTAACGTCAAAATTAGAAGTCAGTCAAAACTGGATGTGATGATCCGAGGATGGACATAGTGCCTCGAACGAATATCGAGCCGTGTTTCCTCTGGGGTTAGTACACACATGTCAATTCAGCCCTCGGAGGCCGAGGTATCAGAAACAAAGGTACACGACGATGAAACCTGTTTGCCTGATCACAGGTGTCGGTCCGGAGCACGGCACGGGTGCCGAGATCGCCCGACGCTTCAGCAATGACTACCACGTCGCCATGCTAGCGCGCAATGCAGCAAACATTGAGTACCTGGCGGGAAAATATGACGGCCGCGCCTATCCATGCGATGTCGGCGATTTGGACGCCTTGACCGAAACCATGGACCGCATCGAGGCTGAGCTGGGTGCTCCCAAGATCGTCATTCACAACGCCCCGAGAGCGACACGTGGGCCGTTGCTGGATCAGGACCCAACAGAGCTGGAAGAGAACTTTCGCGTCAACACGACAGCTTTGCTTTACTTGGCACAACAGACTATCCCTGGCATGTTGCAGGCGGGCGGTGGAGCAATCCTGGTGACCGGAAATACCTCCGCCACTCGAGGCAAGGCGCATTGGGGGTTCTTTGCCTCGACCAAAGCGGCGCAGCGTATCCTGGCTGAGTCGATTGCGCGGGAGTTCGGGCCCAAGGGCATCCATGTAGCCTACTTTGTAATTGATGCTGCAATTAACACGCCACGCACTCGGCCGATTTTGGCCCCTGATGCCCCCGACGAGTTCTTCGCCGAGCCACATGCGATTGCCGAAGAGATGTTTAGGGTCGCCCATCAGCACCGGTCCGCATGGTCGTTCCTCGTCGAGCTGAGACCTTTCTGCGAAGTCTGGTAGAGACGCAAGACCGGCGTGGTGGAGCTTGTATCATAAGTGCTATGGATCCGTGGGCAATGCAGTGCCCCGGCGAGGCGGCACATTCGCTTAGGCGATTTTGAGACGCACGCGCGATGCCCCAGGCACATCATAATCCAAAGTGCGCCCTCCAGATTGGAATCCTCTTCTGGTCGCGTGATTCATAGTCCTGGATAGCCGCTTCTAGTCCACGTGCTTCCGCTAATTCACGATCCTCACCGATGTCCGTCAACCGCATCGTGAACCATGCGGTAACGCCACCCGCGGGCCGCTGTTGAAACCTGGGAAAAACTGGATCACTCGGCGTTCCAAACTCCCAGTTCTTTGGAAGATCAGGGTCGAGAGCCAGCGCTCGTGCAAGGCCGATCACATCAACGCCGCTTTGCGCTATCGCGCCGGCGGCCTGCTGGAACGTTTTGAAACCGCCGGTAAGCATAAGTGGCTTCGTGGTCAATGGCCGCGCCCGTTTGGCGAATTCGAGGAAGTACGGCCCGTCCCCGGAGCTATCGGAAGCGGACTTGGCTCCGGGGAAATAGGTTCCCCCGCTAATGTCGATCAAATCGATGCCTGTTCGATCAAGTTCTACAATCACCTTGAGTGCTTCTTCCTCGTGAAAGCCACCTTCCAGCTGATCGGTCGCGTTCAACTTAATTGCAACTGGGAATCCAGGGCCAACCGCATTGCGCACCTCGTCAACAACCTCCAAAAGCAAGCGCATTCTTGAACCTATCGAGCCGCCGTACTCATCAGTGCGTCTGTTAAACAGAGGAGAGAGAAACTGACTAAGCAGGAACCCGTGCGCTGCATGAACCTGGACACCACCAAAACCAAGCTTCTTCGCCAAGCTCGCCGTTCGAGCGAATTCAAAGGGCAGCTTGATGATTTCGTCTCTTGTTATGGCGGCGCAAATCAAGCCAGGAATCTTGATCTGGCTCGGTCCTTTTGGATCGCTGATCGGGGGATATGCCATCGCGCCTGCGTGGCCAAGCTGAAGCCACAATTGGGCACCGTTAGCCGATCCTATCTTTGCCAAAGCCTCGAAGCGAGAAAGATCAGTTTCTTCACGGAGTACCAGGTTGCCGGGCTTCTCGGCGACACTCGGGTTGCTTTGAACTTCGCCAATGATCGATACGGCCAATCCGCCCTCGGCCCAGCGATTGTAGAGTCGCAGTTGCGTATCCGTCGGGCTGCCGCAGCCGTTTCCAAGCGAATCGGACATGGCCGACTTTGCAATACGGTTCTTCAGAATGACACCGCAAGGCAATTCGAGGGGGCGGAACAATGGAGCATGATTATGATCTGACATCTCATTCCACTAACACACTGTCACTGCTGTGTCCGCCATTGTATCAAGCAACTGGCCGGCATTTCTTGCTCGAGCAGCTGCAACAAATAAAGATCAAATCGCTTTTGATCGTCTGTTACATTTGCAATTGCTCGAAGTATTCCAATTTCTATGGCAAAAAGTGCTATCGGAAGGCGAAATTCGACATGCAAGCTCACGACAATTGCCTCCAATAATTCGAGAATGCGAGCTCGACCAAAAAGAAGTCGGCATGCGAGAAATAACAAAGTCTTCAAAAACGATTGCGAGGGCAAGTACCGGCTTATTGCGATTTCGTGACAGAGCGCCCTGGTGGGGCGGGGACCTGCAAACACTGAGAAATCGTTTGGTTGCGCCGCACCGGTCGCTGCCGAGCCGGACATCAACGTTGGAGTTTGCCACGTCAGACTGTAGCGGCGATCGTCTCGTTGGCAAACTGGAAGAACCTACCGGATTGGTTGAAGGGAGCCCCCTTATACTCCTGATCCATGGTCTGACGGGATGCGAGGACAGCACTTATGTGCGCCAATCAGCGCACTTCCATCTCGTGCGTGGACGCCCGGTTCTTCGGCTCAATCTTCGCGGGGCGGGTCCAGGGCGAGTGGTCGCGGGAGGCTATTATCACGCCGGCTGCGCAGGCGACATTCAAGCCGTCCTCAATTGCCTTGGAGGCGAACATGCAGCTCGCGGTGTCTTTGCGATCGGCTTTTCACTTGGCGGCAATATTCTGCTTAACCTGCTCTCGCAACTTCAGGCTGGGCACCGTGTTCTCGGTGCGGCAACTGTATCGGCGCCCATCGAACCGCTCGATGCTTGCCTCAGACTGATGCAATTTCGCAATGCGCTCTATCACCGTTGGCTTTTGCAGCGCATGAAGCGTGACGTTCTGTCTTCCGGCCAACTCACCGAGGTTGAGCGCAGCAACATCAAAGCAGCTACGTCTGTCTATGAGTTCGATGACAAATGGGTGGCGCCTGCCAACGGCTTCCGCGATGCACAGGACTATTATGAACGGACGGCAGGGGCCCGCCGCATTGCATCGATAACCGTTCCGACGCTCATGCTGCACGCCA
>JBPCWA010000023.1:0-12595 GCA_051009975.1 Hyphomicrobiaceae bacterium | reverse complement strand
GCCTTAAGCCATGTACGTGCGCTATATGGGCCGAATCAAACGGTCAGCCAAAGTTGCACCGCCCTCTTTCGTTGCTTCTTGATTATTATTCGATAATTTTCGCACACGCCGCGCAATGTCATAAGACACAAAACGCGTTGAAACATTCAAATATAGCAAATCCGATCAATATTAGTTACCGACTAAATAGCGGGAAATCGTTTTTCTGTAAAGGCCAAGATAAGACCATCGGAATTGAGAAAGCGCAGAGGCATGATCCGGCACCGCGCGGATTCTATTCATACATTACTCCTTGTCCGCCAACTGACATGTCCGAGTTACTATAGATATCCCGCCATGACTCGCCAAAATCGACGCCAGAATCGACAAAATATAGCGATCTCGCCAACATTTGGCGCGATATCGATAGTGACAAGCGTCCTCAAGTTGTGCGACTTTGTCTGGTATACAGAGCTGACGGGCGGGCCTCCTCAGGACAGTGCTCAGGTTGCGCTGTCTTGAGGCACGACCGAGCTGGCCCCCATTTGCTAGTCATTATCTTGCTGGTCACGATTTGTACCGTTTGGTCCGTGCAAACTGCGACTGTTTCGGGAATGACGTCTCGACTTTCGCATCGGTGCTGATGTCCGCGAAACTACTTGAGCCGCGCATGGCCGTCGTTCTCCTAGGCAAGGGCGTTATTCGGATCAAGAGCTCCTATGGCGAAATTATTCGTATGGCCAAACCTCAAGCATTGAAGCCCCCCCTGACCGATACAGGAGTGTGTCGCTATAGAAACGAATTAGCTGACAGTTCACGCCGTCCAAGTCAGGGAAAACGAGATCACAACTTGCCATGATCGAGAGAGACTACGCAATTCAACGTGATTCAATATCGGCGCAGTCCAATCAAATCTGAGGAGGCTGGCATTGCCACGATTCAATGATAGCTGGGCGACAATTTGCAGACACGCTCGCCAGTCCCATGGTTTGAAGCAAGCTGACTTCGCCGAACTAATCGGACGTGATACCAATACCGTTTCGCGCTGGGAGCGAGGAGTTAATGCTCCACCAAAAGCAGTGCAGCGCAAGATTGTTGACTTGTTTTATCGAGGGATCGACGCGGAATTAGCCGCCGCGCGACTCTCTGTGTCACCTTTTCTCACCCGTATTGCACACTACCGACATCCAGCCATCACCGTGGCCGCCACGCCGCGATGGGCGAGGCTCCACTACAAATCGATGAATGACTTGAAAGGCTTTGACGTACGGAGCGCTCTGCCTTTCTCAGCCTGGTCAAATATTGACCAGATCGCAAAAAATGACGCCGTCAAGAGCGGAGACGCTCTGGCATTTACGATCTGTGGTCATTGCGGCGACGGCAATGTTCACAACATCCACGGCACCATGATTCAGCGAGGAGACTGCAAGCTCTGGCGAATAGACTACAGCGAACCCGTAAAGGAAGAGCTGCACGCGCCTGAGATATATACCGCTGAAGACCTACTCTCGCAGTGATCTCGATACGGAGCTCGAACTCGTCCGCCGCGTCCCTACTGGTACTCGAACGGAACTCTCGAATTCAAGATTGTACGTCGTGTTCACACTTGCTCAGATTCGAATGATCGCAATCAGCATTGCTGGACCTCGAACCTAATTTTTTTCCTGATTCTTGCGGCGTGCAAGGTCTCCAAGACCGAGATCTAGACCGCACTTGCCCCTTGCTCATCTTTGAGCGCCTTGCCATTCTTTCTCGTCCAACTCATCATTTTCGATGAATGACGATACCGGATGTGTCGGAACCTTCGTATGACACGAGCGAGTCAATACTTGCTCTCGCCATTCGAGCTATCGCTGGGAGGACTTGCTTAATGTTGGCAAACTCGGGCAATCGGACGATGGGATGGGTCTTGATGGGTGCGCTTTTCACATCGACCTTCATACTTTCGAACAGCCTTATTGCAGGGACACTGTCCGCATGCCGAGAAGAGGCAATGATTGTCTTCGACGCATCCGGCTCGATGTTGTCTCACCGAGCGGGGCGACGCAAGGTAGATTGGGCTCGAGAGGCGATCGCGAATGTCCTACCTGAGATCAGCGCGAACCGTGCAACCGGCCTCATTACTTACGGAGGGTACGGACCACCCTGTGCCGATATATTTGTGAGGGTCGAACCTTCGGTGCGAACAAGCCAAAGGATCCTAGACGTCCTCGCGCAAATCGAACCTAGTGGCGCGACACCGCTTGTCGACGCAGTAGACTTGGCAACCGAAGTCCTCAAGCGCCGAAATGCCGAAGGGTTCGTTCTCCTCGTGACAGACGGCCTTGAGATATGCGGCCGCAACGTCTGTCATTTTGCAAAACGACTTCGGAAGGCAAAAAACCGATATCCGGTTCATACGATCAGCTTCCATCTTCACGGCAACTCAATCGACGAGCTGATTTGCCTCGCGAAAGAAACGGGTGGCAGCTATGCATCAACCTCATCGCTTGAAGAACTCCAACGGGAATTGGGCAACCTGCTCGGCTGCATGACGGTCTCCGGCGGCAGCAATATGCAGCATGCGCAAAAAACCTCCCCGAAGACTATGGCCCTCCAGAGCATTGTCAGAACTTCGAGAATTCCAAACAGCCTGAAATACAGAACCATCCCTGGCTCGCTATAGGGGGCCAGCAAAGGCATTTCTACAACCTTGAGGTTGGGCGCGTAGCTGCATGGTCAGCTTCCAGCTGGTCCCTTCGATCGGTCCTGGCTTGATCATTTTTAGTGCGCGTGCGCCTCAAAGCGACTTTTTGACAAGCGCGACAATGCTCCCATCAGTTTGACCTGTTACATTTGCCCAAAGGGAGTATTATGAAACACCGACAATAAGACGGGTGCGCACTCGCACTTCAACCCAATTCTGAAGAAGAGATCGAGATATGCCGAGTGGCCATCAGAATAGGCGCAATGCGTCTTTCGAGCTTCCTGGGTCTGGAATCAATGAAGAGACCCGTACCGCCATGAATGCCGCCTTCGACGCCCTCTCGAACTGGCGGGATGATGTCGCGTCCGCTGCCGACAGCCACTCAGCGGACGTGTTTGACAAAATGGCTGTTGCTGCAAAGGCAATGGGTTGGCCGTCGCAATTGGTCGACACGACCCGATTGCAGATGCAGAAGGCGACTGACCTCCAACTCCAGATGATGGACCAAGTCATGGACGTCTGGGAGCAACAGATCAAAGATCCCAATAGAACGTTTACGGCGCTCGAAAGTTGGAAATCGGGTTTCCCATCGTTGAAACACCCTTCCACCGACATTGGTTCAAGTTCGCGGAATTTCCCAGGATTTGAGCCAGCTGAGATGTTTGCAAACCCCTTCCAGTTCTGGATGCAGTCGGCCGAATTCTGGCAGAAGAACTGGCAGAACGCGCTCTCGAATTGGGCGGATATGCAGCAACCTACCAGCAGACGATAAGACATAAGATACGCGTCACGGTACTACTAGGCCGAGCGGGCAATGCGCATTGATAACGTATGCTGGTCAATCGCGTTGCTCGAGGCTCTGGGGCGACCGTGCACGTTTGGTACAGACACCACAATGAGCGCGAGTTGGTCACCCTTTTGGACAGTATCGCAAATGACGATGTGTGATTGTCCGGTACAACGTCCGAGGCCCGCCAAGTACCGAAACAACACTCGTACCTCAATCACTCCACATTCAAGTTTAATAGATCATTGATCTGCGAACGGAATCCAATTGACGAGCGACAGACCGCCATCGACCGGGAGCGTCGCGCCTGTTACATACCCACAAAGGCAATCAGCCAGGAGCGCGATTGACGGACCGACAATATCCGCGGCGGAGCCAACTCTGCGCACTGGAATTCGTGATCCAAACTCCTCCGTAATGTTCGTATTCCCACCTCCGGGCAGCGCGCCGGGCGCCACAGCATTCACGCGAACCCCATGTGGGGCTAGGTCGCGCGCCAGCTCTTTCATGACCATCGTCAGGCCAGCCTTGGAAGCAGAGTAATGAGGCAGGTTCCGCGGAGATCCAGCGTGTAGCGATGTAATAAACAACATCCGTCCGCCAATCTCCTCCTCGACCATTCGCCTACCTAGCTCCCGTCCAATCAAGAATCCGGAACGAACGTTGACGGCCAGCATCTCATCGAAGGTCTCGGCAGCCACCCTGAGCGGCGTATCGTGCTCTACCCTAGGAGGGCACGCAGAATGCACGTAGATGGAGGGCAAGCGCCCTTCTATTGAAGGCAGTAGTCGTTTCCAGCCATCAGCTTGGGCAAGATCAACGACGACCTGGTCGCAAGAACCTCCATTGCCAAGTATTTCGTCGGCAGTGACCTGGTTCTTGGATCCGTCTACGTCAGCAAGTATGATATGAGCCCCTTGTATAGATAGGGCGATCGCAATTTCTTTGCCAATATTGGATGCGCTTCCCGTCACGAGTGCAACTTCACTCTTAAATAACTCAAGCCCTCGCAATTCTTCTGCCATAGTTCCCTCTCGGAAGTTATCTCTTATTACTCAATTCTAGGACCTTTGCCGAACTGGTCGTGATCAGTTTATTTTACGATGCGTACGCCTCCCAACGGAGCGCATGAAGTTCGTTTGGATCAGAGGCAGATGATCGAACGGTCGCGCGAAGGGCCGGACGAAACCGGGTCCGACATTCGCCATTTCAAATCTTGCATGGGCCCTTAGAATGGATTTCCATCGACATACTTCCGCTTGAGCGGAGGTACCGTTTCCGGCTTCAGCAGACCACCCGCGAGCAAGGTGTTCCAAAAGGTGTAGTCGGCTTGGTGGACAATCATACACTCAAGACTGCGTACAACAAATTCACCTTCAGTCGAATGGGCCATCGCAATGTGGGCAATTTCCTCGGGCAGACCAATGGTCAAGCAAATGTGGGCGCCCATAGCCGGGTGGCGGATAGACGGTCGGCCAAGACGCTTATGCTCCCGCGACCATCGTTCGCGCCGGACAGGATCAAACTCCCAGGCTTTGCCAACATCGTGCAACAGACCACCTGCAACGATGGTGTCCATGTCGACGCCAAGTTCAGGATAGAGCGCTTGCATTTCGGACGCAATTACGCAAGCAAGTCGCGTGACGCCCCGCAAATGGTCGACCTGTGTTCCGCGTTTGACTTCCTGCACGTCGGGATTTCCTGCAGGTGGAATTTGGCTGATCGATGCAAAACTCGAATTGGCAATTGCGTAGGCCCACGCCTCCACGGCCTTTACTTGTAAGCCAAAATCTGCGATTTCGGCGAGTTCCGGAAGTTCTTTCCGAACTTGCTGCCTAAGGCCATCTGTGACCCGCGCTTCTGGCAGTTCGTCCTCCTGCCGTCCATACTCAATACTCATAGAAGTTTGTCCTTCGACTGCACGCGAATTCAAAGAATAGAACAAGGATCGCTTGAGCAAAGTTTGGCAGAACTGATGAGAATGAAGACCGCATCAGTGCGACAAACGCTAACGTGCCAACGCATCCTGCCTTCAATGTGTTTCAATCTTCACAACGGCGCCAGCACGATATTGTTCGAATGTAGCATCGTTCCTGTGCGAAAGGTACCTGAGCCGATCCAGTACGGATTGCGCAACCTGAATGCCAGGATGTTCCAGAACTGCGAATCCAGACGTCAGTGATCAAAATGATGAAGATTGTCGCCGACGCATTGCACGTGGTGGGAGAGGTCCATTATAGGTCTCTTGGCGGATCCTGCCACTGAGCGAACTTAGCCATTGGATAAAAATCATGTCAGAAAGGCCCTACGGTTTGCGCCAAGTCGGTCCTCAGCGGTACCGAGAGGATCCTGGACGCTATTTCGAAGACTTCGTGGTTGGCGACGTTTACGAGCATTGGCCAGGTCGCACGGTCACAGAGACCGACAATGTCTGGTTCACCAATCTCACAATGAATACGCACCCCATTCACTTTGATTACAACTATGCTGCCAGAACCGAGTTTGGACGACCGTTGGTCAATTCGACTTTTACTCTCGCCCTAATCTCAGGAATGTCTGTGAGTGGCACTAGCCAGAAGGCCATAGCCAACTTGGGCTGGGAAGAAATCAAAATCCCTGCTCCCGTCTTCGCCGGAGACACGCTATACGCTGAAACTGAGGTTCTCGGAAAGCGTGAATCGATTTCTCGACCTACCCAAGGTGTAGTACGCGTTCGCCACGTCGGCAAAAATCAGGATTTGATCGTAGTAATGGACATGGTCCGATCATTTCTCGTTGCGAAGCGCGGTCACGGTGTCGATGACCAGATGATAGAGGCGTTCAGATAGTATGCGTCCGCTTAGCCGACTAAGGATTCTCGCATTTGAACAGTACGGCGCCGGTCCATTTGGAACACAATTTCTAGCAGACATGGGTGCCGAAGTTATCAAGATCGAACAGGCCGGCACTGGCGGCGACTATGCTCGCGAGCTCGGCCCATATTTTGTTGGTGGTGAGAAATCTGACAGTGCCTCAAGCCTTTTCTTTCAGGCCCTCAACCGCAACAAGAAGAGCATCACGCTTGATCTGAACTGCAACAAGGGCCGAGAAGTGCTCGAGCGACTCGTCGCAAGTTCTGAAGCCACAGCAGACAATCTGCGGGGAGACGTTCCCGAAAAGCTGGGACTAACCTACGATGCGCTGAAGAGCGCAAATCCAGCCATTGTTTGCGCCCACTGCTCCGCCTACGGCAGAGAAGGCACGCGCAAGAATTGGCCTGGCTACGACTACACCATGCAGTCCGAGGCCGGCTACTTCCATCTATGTGGAGAGCCAACTTCCGAACCGACACGTTTTGGGTTGTCTGTCGTCGACTACATGGCCGGGCTCATGATGTCGTTTAGCCTGGTTAGTGCAGTCTTCGATGCCAGGGAAACAGGTATTGGCCGCGATGTTGACGTCAGCCTCTTCGGAACAGCAATGTTCAACTTAAATTATTTGGCTTCCTGGGCACTGAACTCCGACTACGTTCCGGCGCGAGTGGCGCGGTCCGGACACCCTTCGCTAGTTCCTTGTCAGCTGTACAAAACCAAAGACGGCTGGATCTTTCTCATGCTCAACAAGCAGATTTTTTGGCCCATTCTCTGTGAGATATTGGAGCGGCCGGATCTGGCCAGCGATACACGTTTCAAAGACTATCCTGGCCGCCACCAGCATCGCGAGCTGTTGACCAAACTTCTAGATGAGGCACTGAGTACCAGAACAACCGACGCATGGCTCGCCGCCTTTGAAAATCGTTTGCCTGCCGCACCTGTCAATTCTCCCCACGAAGCACTCGAAACCCCCTACGTCGAAGAACAGAACTACATACAAACCATGACCCACCACAGCGGGGAAAATTTCCGTGTCATGGCGTCACCAATAAGAACCGGTGACGACAATAGCGAGGACAAAGGGGCTCCCCAACTCGGAGCCGATACGGATCAGATTCTTGGATCGGTTGGCTTCTGTCAAAGTGAAATTGCACAACTCAGGGAAGAGGGCGTCATCTAAATGTCAATGACACAGGCAGAGCTCTTATCACAACGATTGACCAATTGGTCAGCGCCGGATGACATTGACACCGTAATCTCTGAACTCCCAGCTGCTGGATGGATGCCAACCTGGGATATTTAGCAAAGCAAGTCTGAGCACGACATCTGCATGCGATGCATGCTGGTTCATGTATCAATCACTCTTGCGCCAACGGCACCACCTTTTTCACCGAAAGGCCCTCAAAGAGCTGCGAAGTAACAGTGGCGAACGCAAGCCGATGACCGGATGTTAGTCTTTGTGAGGCAAAATGCCATGGACAGCCGTCGCTCAACGGTGAACGAACAAGTTGTGGCTGTGGACCGCTTAAGTCGAACTCAAAACTTCTGAAGTCAATGTTTAGACCTTCGCCGCATGCTTTCGCATAGGCCTCCTTCAAGGTCCAGTAGATCAAGAATCTCCTGCCCCTCTCCTCCTTCGGTCGGGAGTTTACGTCGTCCAATTCAGCCGAACAAAGTGTTTCCTGCGAAAATTCGTACGAGTAGAATTTGGCAGAGCCCGGATGCTCCACATCGACGCCGATTTTGTCTGCGACGCAAGATGCTGCGCAAACCGCTAAATCTCGCGTATGCGATACAGAGTATGCAATTTCGGCAGTGGAAGAACTTCCTTCGAGCAACAACCTGCCTTTTGGGTTCCGCACAAATTTAACGCTCTGGGGAGGCAGTCCCAGCAAACCAGCCAGTTTTGTTTTCAATAGAGCTCTACCCACAACGAATTGCAGACGGGCATCCTCGCCCCGCAACAATCGCAGCCGCTTGCGCTCCGTCGGTGAAAGCAATAGCTCATAGGCAGCTAGCCGCGCGGAATCCAGTCTGACAAACTCAGTCAACCAAACATCGAAGATCATGGCGAAAACTCGATCTTACGCTACGTTTAAGACCATTCAACCTACCTGCAACCTACCTGCAACCTACCTCACTCGTGCTCGCTTTATCACTCAGCCGAGTACGCGTACGGCCCGGACACCAAGACATTCGTAAGCCCCTTTGGCAGGGGAGATGGTGGGCGAAATGAAACGCCCTCATGTCACCTCAACTCAGAAAACATCTGCAAAAACTTCCACGTTCGTTCACGCCGTATTCGATGGCCGAAGCAAACTGGCTCGGTGCCTTCACCCAACTTGTCACCGCCAGCGACCTTCCGAAAGTCGCGAATTCTTGGCATCGCGATACCTAACAATTGTAGGACCGACTTAGCCTGCTATAATAGTGGTCCTCGCCATCCAAAGGACGCGAAAATGAAATTCTTCGTCGCCGCAATCGCGGCATGCACGCTCTTCGGCACCGTCAACTCGATGCCCGCGGTCGCGGCTAACAAAACCAACCAGATTAAGTTTGTCTACGTTCCCCCTGAGGACCCCGATCTAAAAGAGGTTTACGAAAAACTCAAGAGCCGCCGCGTTCTCGAGAGGCTCAAGGAATTTCTCAAACCTTTCAAGTTGCCAAGACCACTCACGTTCAGATTATCCGATTGCGACGGCGAGGATGACGCCTTCTACGGTGACGATCAGATAACGATCTGCTATGAGTACGTTGATGAGCTTTGGTATCATATGCCCAAAAGGAAAACCCGAGCCGGAGTTGCCCCCATCGACGCAGTCGTGGGGCCCTTTTTTGATACCAGTCTTCACGAATTCGCGCACGCCTTGATTGAGATGTATGAGCTACCGGTTCTCGGACGCCTCGAGGACGCAGCCGACCAAGTGGCAGCTTACATTTATTTGCAGCTCGGACCAGAAGAGTCACGGCGGCTCGTCAAGGGCACCGCATACGCCTACCTCACCGAGGCAAAACGCGAGCGCACCAAGTCGTGGAAACAGTTTTGGGATGAACACAGCACTCCGGCGCAACGAGCTTACAACGTGATGTGCATTGCGTACGGCGCTGACACGAAACTTTTCTCCGATTTAGTAAGTAAGAAATTCCTACCCGAAGAACGAGCTGAACTCTGCGAAGAAGAATACGAACAAATTCAAGATGCATACGAAGAGCTCATACAACCGCACGTCGATGAGGCTCTCGCGGAGAAGGTCTTTAGCCGCACCTGGTGGAGGAAAGCTCCATAGTACGGGCCAGAATGCGAGTTCCGGCTTGAGAGGAAATCAGCCGCTTGGGAATTGAGAATTGGCTGGCGTTACAACGCGAGACCTCAAATTCCCGATCTCGTAGCCGTGCAGAGTTCCTCCAGCTGCGCACGCAGCTGCCGCGTTCGGATGATAGCAGTCTGTGCTTGCATTGCGAAGGACCATTAGGTCGGCCTTAACCCGTTATCAGCTCAGACTTTGCAAGTTTAATAAGATTCGGTGTAGAGAACGTGCGATTTTTCCGAACTTTTGGCAAAGGGAACAGACTTTATGGCGGTTGTTTGGAGCTGCAACGAGTGGGATCCATTGGAAGAGGTCATCGTCGGCAATCCGCTCAATGCGCGTTTTCCGACGCCAGATCCGAGCACCCGGATCGCGGAATTTCCCGATCGGGCGTTAAATGAGATGCCGAGAGGACCTTTTCCTCAACGCATTATTGACGAAGCAGAAGAGGATATCTGCGCCTTCATTGATGTGCTCCAAAAGCTGAACGTCACGGTCAAGCGACCTGAGACGTGGCCACACGAGGCAAAGTTTTCGACAATTCACTGGCAGTCCGAAGGTTACTATAACTATTGTCCGCGCGATATCATGTTGGTTGTTGGCGACCAGATCATCGAAACACCGAACGTGATACGAAGCCGGTCTCAAGAGACTTTCAGCTATCGAAAACTAATGATGGACTACATGAAATCTGGCGCAAAATGGTACAGCGCTCCGAGACCAATGCTTCTCGATTCACTTTTTGATATCGACTTTGATAAACCGACACCTCGAGATGATGAACCAGCGTTTGACGCGGCTAATGTCCTCAGATTCGGTGAGGATCTCCTCTATCTGGTGAGTGGCACAGGAAATGAAATTGGCGGCCAGTGGCTTCAATCAGTATTGGGCGATCAGTTTCGTCTCCACTACTTGAAAGACGTCTATTACGGCAGTCACATCGACTCAACTTTCGTTGCCCTGCGCCCGGGTCTAGTACTTTGCAATCCAGGTCGCATCACCAAGGACACATTGCCGGATTTACTAAAAAAATGGGATGTTATTTATAGTCCCCCCATGGAGAATACGGATCGATACGACGCCGCGTACCTCGCCAAGTGTATCGGCAGCGATTGGATTGATATGAATGCATTCAGCATTCGACCAGATCTGGTTGTTGTCGATAGCGATCAGACGGCACTGATCAAGCTATTGGAAAAGCACGGTCTCGACGTAATCCCGCTCAAGCTGCGGCACTCAAAAATGCTCGGCGGAGGATTTCACTGCATAACACTTGACGTTCGTAGAAAAGGAAGCCTAGAGCGCTACTTCGACTAATGTGTTTATCCGGTGCGTCATGCCTTCTGAAGACGGCAATGGATTCAGACTGGTACAATTGATAAGCACCACGTTGTCTGCATCGCTCCTATTCGCTGGCCCGACCAAGGGGACATTCTTTGGCAATAATTGTTCTGGCGGCAGTTTTGGCGGCCTGTTTGTGTCTCGCGTTTTTCGCATGGCGGCGATACGTGTGGTCCGCCCGAAAAAGCTTGGAGGAAGGCGAGGAGGCCTGTCCGTATAGCCTCTCCGACGTCTTCGGCGATCAACACCTCATCAACGCCCCACATCAAAAAGGTGTCCGCTGGCTGAGCGAGATATTCAGCCGTTCCGCTGCCAGGTATCCAAACCTCGCAGCGCTTCAGATCCCACTTACAGGCGAAGTCCTTACCTTCGCCGAGCTCGATACTATGGCCGGCGACGTCGCCGCTGCGGTCTCTCATTATCTAACCGGCCCAGACCAAGTCATCGCTGTGGCCATGGAGCAAGACAACTCCGACATTGTGGCCTCACATCTTGGTATTCTCCGGGCTGGTGGCGCGGTGATGTTCTTGGATATGAGTCTGCCCGATTCTTTGATCCAGCACATGTTGGCTGACGCAAGTCCTGTGTTAATCTTGGCGCGCGGGCCTAGTAGTGGGTTCGAATACCCGGTCTTGGACATCGGTACCATTCCCAAAAACATGGAACCGATCTCCCATCCGACCTGGATGGATGATCCGGCCCAGCATCTTGCGACGATTTTTTACACAAGTGGAACGACCGGTGTGCCCAAGGGGGTGGAGTGCCCACACGCCGGCTACGTAAACCTGGCTCTCAGTTACGCAGATTACTTTGATCTCACTCCAGGGATGGACGCGACATCACTGACGTCATCTCTGGGCTACGACGGCAGTATATCTGAAATGTATAGTGCCTGGGTGCGCGGATGCACAGTCGTCATGTTGACGAAAGAGCAAATACGATCAGGCCCTGACCTTATACCCGTATTGCGCGACGCGGAAGTGACAACGCTCTTTTGCCCGCCCGTTTTGCTAACGACTCTCACCGCAACACCTGAGATCGATCTGCCCTACCCTATTTGCCGCTACATCGTACCGGCCGGTGAAGCGTTTCCCAGTGCACTTGTGGAACCATGGACGCGGGGGCGGCGTCAGATCATAAATACCTACGGGCCGACCGAGGCAAGCACGGATACAAGCAGACAAAGTCTGAGGCCCGGTGAGATGATAACGATCGGCTCACCTTTTCCTAACGTTACCTACGTCATCCTCCAAATCGATGAACTGACACCGTTACCCCACGGTCAAATAGGGGAACTATGCATCGGCGGCGTGCACGTTGCCAGAGGGTATCGCAACTTGCCCCGTCAAACCGCAGAGAAGTTCGTCGATCATCCTCAGTTTGGGCGACTCTATCGGACAGGAGATAAATGCTGCATCGATGCTCGCACCCATCGTGTACACTTCATGGGTCGCATTGACACACAATTCAAAGTACGCGGGCATCGCGTAGAGCCGCAGCCGGTCGAAGACATCCTGCAAACCAAATTTCGCGAGATCGAGGCAGCTGTTCTAGACTATCAAAACGAAACATTGGTGGCATTTGTCAGCGCGCCGTCGATCGCCGAACCTGGATTGGTGGGGCATCAGTCTGCGCCAGCACA
>JBPCWA010000022.1:0-3124 GCA_051009975.1 Hyphomicrobiaceae bacterium | reverse complement strand
GTTGCAAGCGCCTCGAATGGTGTTGTTGAGCATGCGACAGGTAATTTGATCCGCTTGATGACAGTTCTCGATGCAGGTTGGGTCCAGGTGGGCCCTATTGGATGTGAAGTGTTATCCAATATCTGCCAATCGAAGTGTTACGTTTCTTTGACGCCCATCTCGCTGAACAGTTAGAATGACTTCAGCGCCGACGCCCACTTTCTCGAACTCATTAGCAAGTTCGGCAATGGTTTCGACTGGAGCGTCATTGACGGCCAATATGATATCTCCTAGCTGTTCGCCCTGAAGATCAATGCCAACTAATCCTGCACGATCGGCGGGGCCAGCTGAGACGACGTCATAAATGATGACGCCGCGTGTCTTCAGGCGTGCAGCCAATTCCTGCGATCCCGCACGAATGCCAATGCCGGGTCTTGCTGGTTTGCCTCGTGCGATGATTTGCGGAGCTATGCGATTGACAGTGTCTACGGGAACCGCAAACCCGATGCCGCTATAGGAACCAGAATTGGAGATGATGGCAGTATTCACGCCGATTAGCCGACCTGCGGAGTCAAGGAGTGGTCCTCCAGAATTTCCAGGATTAATAGCGGCATCGGTCTGAATAGCATCTGGTATTTCACGTCCCGATTGTGTCGGCAACCGGCGGCCTAGCGCGCTGACAATACCAGTCGTCAGACTCCTTGTAAGACCGAACGGGTTGCCAATGGCAAATACGGCCTGGCCTATTATTAGATTGCTCGATCGACCAATAGGAATAGGTTTGAGTCCGAAAGACAGTCCCGTAATTTTAAGGACCGCTAGGTCGTGATCTGGTGAACTGCCAACAATGCGGGCGGATGCTGTTGGTCCGGAGTCAAAGCGAACAAACACGCTGTCGGCTCCCTCGACAACATGATAATTCGTAATAACGTGCCCCGCGGAATCCCAAATGAAGCCAGAGCCCGTGCCCTGCTGGACTTGTCGGTTGCCAACAATTGATCGTCCACGTTGCTCGGTGAAGATGTAGACAACGGACGGCGCGGTCGCCGTAAAGACTTCATGTGCCGTGAGTTCGAACGATGCGAGGTCTCCTCGCGGCGTAACTTCGCGCGGGCCAAGCGCGGTCATGAAGTGATCGCGAGCGTAGTCGAAGATCCATACTCCAAATAATACTGTTCCAAGTACCACAAGCCAGTATTGTTTCAGTAGGTTATGCATCAAAGTGATTTACCGTCAGTCTGTCGTTCAGAGCGCCCCGCGCCTCAATTCGCACCACGTTCCGAAGGTTGGAGACACCGTTCCAATATCGAAACTACTTTCATGAGAGGCTCAAGCGCAATGTAGTTCAAGTTTGAGCTGTGGCAACAAATTGTTGGGAAGCATCGTAGTCGCGTGGGTGTCAGGCGTGGCAATATGTTAGACTTGTTGCTTGTCCCGCGAGACCGCGAAATTCAGCGGCGTATTGACAATTGACATATTCGTTGTCGAGGATTTAACGGAGTTCAAGTGTTTCTGTTCGATGTCATTGCTTCTGGCTGGAGCGGGCCGGTGAATGAATGGACGAGATAAGGATGGGGCGGGGTTAGTGAAGGTCCTCGCAAACAAGAGATGAAATGGGGCACAAGGTGCCGATCAATTGGTGAGAGCGAGGTGTCGTGTCATGCCCATGCCGGATGATTTGCGTGAAGGGTATCAACGATTTCGCCAGGATCGTTTCTCGATAGAGGCGGATCTTTATCGCTCACTCGCCAAGGAACAGCGACCACATTCGTTGATTATTGGTTGTGCGGACAGTCGCGTCGATCCTGCTACAATTTTTGCTGCGATGCCTGGCGAGCTTTTCGTCGTTCGCAATGTGGCTGCGCTGGTGCCGCCGTGCGAGATGCATGGAACTTACCACGGTACGTCGGCGGCCATTGAATTTGCGATTTCGGGTTTGAGTGTAGAGCGCATCGTTGTCTTGGGACACGGACTGTGTGGTGGCGTCGCAGCCGCGTTGGCCGCTGCCGAGGATCGCCCAGTTGGCCAGTTTGTCGGTCCTTGGGTGGAGCTCCTTGCCGCGAAACGCGAAAAGCTGTTGGGAGAGATGCCGGATGCGTCGCATACCTTTCGACAGAAAGCGCTTGAGCAACTAGCCGTGAAGCAATCACTCGAGAACCTCATGACTTACCCTTTCGTCAATTCGGCAATAGATCAAAGCAGACTCGGTTTGGAAGGTGCCTGGTTCTCTATCGCTGATGGCTGTTTGGAGTGGTTGGATCAGGAACGCAGTGTTTTCGAGATCGTGAGAGACGGTCCAGATCAAGAAACCCACTGAAATCCACTGAAGCGCCTGAAAGTAGTTCTGCCTCCCTGGCCGCGAAATCTACTTCCAATGAAGAATTCGGCCAATGGTATTCATGAGGATCTGTGCGGCGAGTATCGTCGTCGCGCCGGTCGGATCATAGTCCGGGGCTACCTCGACCAGGTCCATTCCGACGATTGTGTGTCGCTGTGCGAGCGAGTCAATGAATTCCAAAATCTCATAGTACAAGAAACCGCCGTGACTGGGGGTCCCGGTACCTGCTGCAATGGATGGGTCAAATGCATCGATATCGATGGTAAGATAGATGCGCGCGTTAAGTGGGATTTGCTCAATGACCGAAGCAGTCCCAAGTTTTCGAAATTGTCGTACTGATACGATGTTAGAGCCCATGCGACGGGCGTCTTCGTAGCCTTCGCGCGCTGTCGAAGAGACGTTGCGAATACCAATTTGGGTCAATCCAGTGACGTAGGGCTTTTCAGCCGCCCGTCGCATGGGATTGCCGTGGCCGTAGCGCACACCATGGCGCTCGTCGACAAAATCAAGATGGGCATCGATCTGTACGACATGAATGTCACCGGCATCGGAAAAAGCATCGATGCATGGAATATTGATCGAGTGATCGCCACCGAGGATCACGGGTAGCGCTTCAGCCGCGAGAATTTTACGCACTCCATCTTCGATGTTGGCGTGACTGCTCATCGTATCAGTGTGAATGATGTCCGCGTCCCCGATGTCGACAAGTCGATGGAGGCCTTTGGGCAGGTAGGTGATGTCGTCCTCGAAATCGTACGCCCCCGCATGACCGAACGAGAACAGCGTCGACGCTTCCCGGATCGATCG
>JBPCWA010000021.1:0-3777 GCA_051009975.1 Hyphomicrobiaceae bacterium | reverse complement strand
TGTACTTTTTTTACCAGCGAAAATTGTCAGGGCAATTAGCCGGATGCATTGGAAGCGATTGATCCTTCCATTGTCACCCACCTCAAGCGAGTTGCACCCCATCGCTGCGAGGAAATTTTGACAAGGGTTCAATAGAGCGTAGTCTAAGATCGGATATTGCGTCTAATAGATTTAAGTGGTGCGAGATGGCGGGCGACATCACGACTTGGTTGGTAAGTCTGGGTCTCGAGCGATACGCAGATGTGTTTGTTGAGAATGAGATTGATCTCGAAGCTCTGCCCCATCTCAGCGAGGATGATCTGAAGGAGATCGGCATCGCGCTTGGGTCGCGACGCAAGCTGCTCGCCGCCATCGCGAGCCTAGATTACTTGCAGTCATCGGCGTCGAGCGAACACGTGACAGCAGCCCGCCGATTAGCTTCGAAAGCGGAACGCCGCCAGCTTACTGTGATGTTTTGCGATCTTGTTGGCTCGACGGAACTTTCCCGCCAACTCGATCCAGAGGAACTGCGGGAAGTCATGCGTGGCTATCAGGATGCAGTCGCAGGCGCGGTCATTCCGTACGGCGGCCACATCGCAAAGTATCTGGGCGACGGTGTCCTCGTACTCTTTGGCTGGCCGCAAGCTTACGAAGATCAGGCGGAGTGCGCAGTGCGAGCCAGTCTTGACGTGGTTGCCGCTGTACGCGATGCCCCGGTGGCCCAATCGAAACCCTTACGTGTCCGCATTGGTATCGCGACGGGGCAGGTCGTCGTAGGTGACCTCATCGGTGAGCGCGGTCGTGAAGAGGAAGCGGTGAGCGGGGAAGCACCGAATCTTGCCGCCCGTCTGCAGCAATTGGCGGGGGCTGGTCAGATTGTTCTAAGCGACACGACAAAAAGGTTGATCGGATCGATGTTTACTGTCGAGGCCCTTGGCGGTCATGTGCTCAAGGGCTTCGCTGACCGCGTTCAGGCATGGCGCATTTCTGGGGAAGATTTTACGGAAGGCCGTTTTGAAACTAAGCACTTTGCGGCAGAGTCGCCAATGGTCGGCCGCGAGACTGAGTTACAGCTTCTGCTTGATCGTTGGCAGCTAGCTTGCGACGGCGAAGGTCAGGCCGTCATGATCACTGGTGAGCCAGGTATCGGTAAATCGCGCTTGCTGCAAGGCTTGTGCGCACATGTTGGCGAAGTCGAGCATGAGCGCGTGCAGTATCAATGCTCTCCGTACCACGCGAATAGTGCTCTTTATCCGGCCATCCAGGAGATTAATCGAGCGGCGGGGATCGTACCGAGCGATGCCGGCAATAGAAGAATAGAGAAGTTAGAAGCTTTGTTAAATGGCGACAGGCATCGTGCAGCTGCAGGCATCCAAATCTACTCACATCTCCTTTCGTTGCCGTATCAGGAGCGCTACGGTGCGTTATCTCTGCCTGCCCAAAAAATCAAAGAAGCCTTACTGGAGGCGCTCGTCGATCGGACACGCCAACTTGCAGTGCGTCGGCCCGTTTTGTTCCTCTTTGAGGACGCGCATTGGTCCGATCCGACAAGCCAGGAGTTTCTGGAACAGGCAATCGGGCGATTTCAATACGAGCGTGTTCTACTTGTCGTCGCGCATCGGCCGGGATGGCGGCCACCGACTGGTGGTCATAGCCATGTCACGTGGTTGCAATTGAACCGCTTGGGCAGGATGCGCAGTGCCGATATTGTTCGAAGCATCGCTGGTCATTCCCTCGACGATGACTTATTGACGCGAGTCGTGGAACGGGCAGATGGGGTGCCTCTTTTTGTCGAGGAATTGACGAAGTCGGTTGTGGAGAGCGGTTCCAGAAGTGCGGATGCCGATATTCCTCTCAGTCTGCAAGCTTCCCTTACTGCACGGTTGGATAGACTCGGGAAGGCAAAGGAAGTCGCGCAGATAGGTGCGGCTATCGGGCGGGATTTCTCCCACGCGCTGCTTTTGGCTGTCGCCGAAATCTCGGAGCCTGATCTTCTCTTAGCGATCACTCAATTGCTTCAATCAGAGCTGGTGTTTCGATGGGGTGAGCCGCCTGAGACGTCCTATAGCTTTAAACATTCGCTCGTTCGTGACACCGCCTATGATTCCTTGTTGTTTGCTTCCCGTCGTCGGTGGCATCGCAAAATAGCAAACGCGCTTGAACGCGAATTTATAGCGATCAGCGAGAGAGAACCGGAGGTCGTCGCCAACCATTGGCTTGAAGCGAATGAGCCGACCAGAGCAATACCGCTATTGCTTCTTGCAGGTCGCCAAGCAAGCGCGCGTTCGTCAAACAAGGAAGCCGCGACGCATTTGGGCAAGTGCCTGGCGCTTCACGATCTGGAAAAAGCGGAAGACCGGAACGGGACGCGAGAACTGCAGATCCTTGCGGCGCTTGGGCCCGCGCTAATGATCGCCAATGGCTTTGGAAATTCGGAGGTTGGAGAAATTCTGCGTCGCGCTCACGCTCTTTGCGAGCAGCTCGATGACGGGAAGCACATCTTCCCGATTTCTTGGAACCTTTGGTTGCACTATCAGGTGGCGGGCGACCTTGAGCGCGAAGACGAGCAATTGGAAAAAGTGACGGACCTAGCAGAAGCGACCAAGAGCGAAGAGTATCAGCTAGAAGCTCATCATGCGGTTTGGACAACGGCGTTCTCGCGCGGAGATTTTGCGAAAGCGCAGCGCCATTGCACGGATGGTCTCACAATCTATACGCCGGAAAAACATCACCAATGCACCTATTCTTACGGTGCGCATGACGCGGGCGTATGCGGCAATGCCCATGCCGGCGCCGTGGCGCTGCTATTGGGGTTTCCGGAAACTGCATCAGCTTATGGTCACAGGGCCATTGCCCTGGCCGAACGACTTGGCCATGGACCAAGTATGACAATTGCCCGGGGCTTTTTTAGTCAGCAGTGCATCTATCGTCGAGATCCACATGCGATAATGGGCGCGTGCGATGATGCGATAGCTGTTGCGGAGCGTTACGGGCCACCTCATTTTCGAGCATTCGCCCAAGCTGGACGGGCTTGGGCCAAAGTCGCACTCGGCCATGGCGAAGAGGGCATCGACGAGGCAGAAGCGACTATAGAATTATATAGACGGACCGGTGCTGCGGTTCGTCTGCCCGTGTTCTTGTCGTTGTTGGCCGAGATGTACCTCTCACTGGGTGCGCTCTCCGATGCTGAGACGATGGTTGACGAAGCTTTGAGCCTTCATGCACAGCATGCCGGCGGAAACTATTGGGCTGAAGCCACCCGGCTCAAGGCCGTGATATTGTCATCCAAGTCACATGTTGATGATGCCCAGGTGGAGCGCGTATTTCGAGATGCGATAGAGATCGCTGCGAGGCAGGACGCAAAACTTTTGCAGCTGAGAGCTGCTTTAGGATTGGCTCGCCGGTGGTACGAACGTGGGCGCATTCTTGAGGCGACAAGTCTCTTGTCACCGTTATATGCTTGGTTCACCGAAGGGTTTGAAACCCCGGATTTAAAGACTGCCAATGAGCTTATTCTTCAACTCGAACAGGAGTCATAAGAGGTAACTTGCCCAGAACTACGACTGAGGACTCGGAGCCTCTATACACCTTCCACGATCATGAGGGTCCAATCAGCTGAGCGAAAACGAGCCTACACTAGGGCAACATGGTCTTGTCTGGTTGGAGTTGGTTCGTTCGGCAGGCGCCGATTGGACGACTGTTCGACCTTTTTGCGAGCACAGCTAATCAGAGCGGGGACAGGCGTGATATTCCAGCGCTGACCTTCGAAGTGTCGGATGGTGCGGTCGGTAAGTTCAC
>JBPCWA010000020.1:0-5312 GCA_051009975.1 Hyphomicrobiaceae bacterium | reverse complement strand
CTGATGCAGACCAATCGCCAGATCGGCATAGATTTGCCCATGAAGGCGCTTGCCTGGCAGGACGCCGACGGTAAGGTTTACCTTGGCTACACCGACCCCAAGAACCTTGAAGCGCGCCATGGCATCGGAGGCCGCGACGCCATCTTTGCCACGATGGCCAAGGCTTTGGGCGCGATGACCGATAAGGCGGCGGGTAAATAGCATCCGCGAGCCCTCAAAACCGCGCTTGCCGGGTTGAACCCAAAACACCGCCACCCGCGTCAAAACGCTCAACGAAAAACGGCCTAGGCCCACTTTCTGGGCTTCACAACACTGGAGACCATTGCTATAGATCGGAGCTCCGATGCTGCAGGCATCGGAACTGCGGTGCAGGGGGCTCGCAAGCGCGGGCCCATTTTGTTGATGCACCGCCTTCCGGAAAACCGGGGCGTGTCGAACCCTATCCATGATGGATCGGGCGCCTAGGGGACGTTGGTGACGCGGGGTGGAGCAGCCCGGTAGCTCGTCAGGCTCATAACCTGAAGGTCGTCAGTTCAAATCTGGCCCCCGCAACCAAGTTTTTTCAACAACTTAGCCAGTTAAGCCCGCCGCCCCCGTTTTGCTCATTGCCGCAATGCGATGTGCCTTTCAACTTTAGCGAAAGGCATGGCGCTTTGTCGTTTGTGGACGACGCCGAATTGGCTGTTCGGCTCGGGAAACGGTATTGGACATTTCAGGCGCCTTCGGAGCTGCCGTGCGATCATAACAACGATGGCTGGGATCCGTTCAGGACGCATCGAAGTCGACCGATTACGATCAGAAAGTTGTTCTGGTTGCTCAAAGCGCTCTCCTTGTTCCTGGCCCAAGCGAAAGCCTCATCGCCCCGTAAATCTTTGTTGTGATGCTGTTGCAGGAATGGCCCAAAATTGCGTTCCTGAACCGATAGCGTCTGGTTCTGGTCCTATGCCGATGAGGCGAAGCCGGAGCGGAGACGTGGAGTCGTGTCCGGGTTCAAGTTAGCGACTGAGGGCGAGGTTGTGAGGGTTCGTATCAGCGAAGCTCCGGTCAATGAGTCTGCGATGCTGCTCACAAGTTCCCTGCAATTGTTGAAGGTGGGAGAGCGATGAGGAAGCTAGCGGTAGCGTTGGCAATGGTTGGGGGCGTTAGCCACTGCCGCCATTGCGGAGACTTCTGCGGACAAGCAACGCAAGTTTACCAAATGCGTCATAGTTCACACTTGCCGTGTTGACATAGCGAAGACGGATGCTGCGCTGCGTGATCGGTTGATAACCAATGTCCACCTCCACTGTAAACGTGAGTACGGTGATGGAATCTACACGACGGAACACGAGGTGCTTCGTGCATGGGCTAGATACAACAACAAGTGTCTGCCCTGGTATGACTTCACTATGCCAATGAAGTGGTGAGAGTAGGAAGGGGCATCGCGTCCGGCTTTTCGCTAGCAAGCGAGGGAGAGGTTGTGAGGGTCCGTCTCAGCGACGCTGCGGAACGGAGCATTGAGGAATGGAGTTACTGTTTGGCTTACTAATGTTGAGCGCGATCCCCTTAGTGTTTCTGCTCGTGTATATCTTTGATGACGCTAGGCCCAAGCAGAAAGGCGATGTGGCAGGAGGCGTTGAGATGCCTAGAATTACCAGCGTAGGGGACGCCAAAAAGGCGAGCGATCTAGACGACGAGAAAGCGGAACTGAAAGATCAGCTGGAGTTACTTGCCGGGGTGCCTGAAGAAGAAGAGTTGGAAGTAATGCCGTTAGGTTTTTTCGTGCTGAAATTCGAGATTCACAAAGGCGAACTGCGAGCACTCGTCGAGAAAGAACTGCGGGACCGGATAGCCAAAATTGACGAGCAACTTCGTGAGTTGGGCATCGACCCGGACGCATAGGCGAACGGCGGCGGTCGATATAGTCTAGTCGAGTATATGAGAGTCCACTAGAGTCGAGTCGGGTCGGTTATGGCGTTCTACGAAAACTCGCAAACCACCAAATTACAGATTGGCGATAGCGTCTGGTTTTGGTCCTACGCCGATGAGGCAAAGCCGGAGCGGAGACGTGCAGTCGAGTCCGGGTTCACGCAAGCAACCGAGGGTGAGGTTGTGAGGGTTCGCATCAGCGACGCTGCAGTCAAAGAGTCGGCGATGCTGCTCACCGAGCTGCTGGCTTGACGATATGCTCAGCAGAGCTGCGTGCGTCCGAAGGCCGGACGCTCACCCACTAACGGGGAGAAACAGCGTCACCGTCCAGGACCGCCCTCAAGCTGAGCGTCTTGCCAGGATTATGGAGCTTCAGGCGAAAGTATTGAAGTTGGGAACGTCCATCGATGCTGAAGCGGACTAGATCCATCAGCGCCGGCAAAGCCATGCCACAAGTCTGACCGTCAAGGAATGTCCGCTTTTGGCCTCACAGCGGACGTTAGAACTGGCAACTTGGCGAACGCCGGCAATGACCGCATTGTCCACTTAGCGGACTCGTTGCTCCGACGGCTCTTCTCGACATGATGATTGTTTGATGAGGGGGAGCCACTCCGAGATAGACAGCCCGACATTCGCCCCGCCTTTAAATCCTGCGATTAGAATAGCCGCAACTTTCAGTTTGTCATTATCGTCGACAAAAATCGGGCCTCCCGAACTGGCCGGATGTGTATCGCAAGTCGTGTACAACAAGCCCGTGTCGCTAACAAAAGTGGGACGGCAACCAAAATGAGCTGACACAGCATATCTTCGGTCCGCTGAGTACGCAGCGTGGACCAGATCGAGCCCAAGTCGCAACTCAACCCCTTCAGCCAACTCCGCCGGTTTTACGGAAAGTTTCGCTGAGAGCTCAATGACTGCAGCGTCTGTCGTGTAAGCTTCAATTGGAGGTGCTACACGCGAATGTGGATCTGGCTCGATGAAGCGCAAGCATTTGGCAGTTGCGTGCTCTTTGTACTCCGAGCCTCGGACGCCAGCGAGGAAGTGAATGCGATGCAATGGAGCGCCCTCTACGCAGTGTGCTGCTGTCAGAAAGAGATCCGGTGCCACTAGTGTGCCTGTGCACAACCCGAGCCTTCGATAGCCGCCGACATTCACCTGTCCGATAGCATCCCAGGGCGAGCCTTTCTTATCAACGCGTACACGGTCGTCTTTGCCTATAATCCCGGGTCTAAGCCTATAGTCCTGACCAGACACGGGCGATTCTAGCGTTAGACGGCTAATTAAGGATAAGGCAAGCAAACTCAGTTGGTTTCGCATCTTGACCAGCCGGATTTCGACCGCTCCTCTGAAAGACAGCGACCGGCGATTAACTCAGAGTAGGGCCGCAAACTTGGTTGCCTTTTATAAAAGCCTTAGCGGTCGAAATTCCACGTTGAGTGGCATCAATGCTAACTTTCCAGGTATTTTGTCTCGGCCAATACGTCCGCTTATTGATCAATGCGGACCTAGCCGGCCTCTGACGATCACAGCTCGGGCATGTTCCGCTTTACTCCTGAAAGCAGACATCCCTTCAGATCAATAATGCCATTAGTACCGAGGAGGGCTACGGCGCCCAAAGAGATGGCCGGAGCCAGGCCTCCGGTAACGAAAGGCTGCCACTACACGGACACCCTGTCCTGCCCAGGCTGACAGACTGCCAGGCTACGTGCCATTCGTTCGGCAGTTGGTAAGGCGGAGAGACACCGGCCTCTCGAGCAAATCCGAACCGCTCATAGAAGTCGGGGTTGCCCAGGACATAAGCGCAAGCAATGCCGTCTTTTGTGAGCCGCCGCAGGCCGTCACGGACCATCGCACTGCCGATGCCCTGGTTCTGCCATGTGGAGGCAACGGCAAGCGGCCCCAGAAGGGCCGCTTCGTGACTGCTGCCGGAAACGCCACACTTCGTAAAAACTACGTGGCCCACGACAGACGAACCGATGACTCCGATAAGTGAGAGCGCCACCGACCCAGCCAGCAACAGATCGCTGACGAGGGGGAGCAAATATTCGTCCGGGAATGCATCCGGATAAAGGATTGTGATTGAGGGGAGGTCGCCAAGCGTGCTCGCTCGGATTTGGAGACTATCTGCCATTGGACTGTGAGAGCTTTCCGGTTTGCGCCGTTTGTTGGCCATCTGCAGTCCTCCATTGCTCAGAAATAGGATGGACCAACTCATTGGGGGAGGCTCAACCCCCCGTTGCCAGTCTCACTGATCCTGTACCGCGCCTGCCCCCCTACCACCCTCGACGTGGCACGGAGGTCTCAGCGCCAGGGCTAGGACCTCCTCCCAGAACTACCTAGCCCCTGGCCATCCGCATCTCAAACGACATTTGCCTACCACCAAAGTTGCTATCCGCTCGCCGGCTCTTCGGAGCCGTTATTGAGCGGACCTTGGCCGGCGCATGGATCTTCCTCATTTAGCGTCGGCTTTTCCTCGCGCCTTAAGAGGTCAGGTAGCTTCGCGATATAACAAGCAACCCTCCTGGCCTCATCTCTCGTCAGCCTGAGATGGCCTGCAGCGGGCAATTCCCTGGGGGCCAGGCCATAGCAGTACGCAACAGACGTCCCTTCAGCATCATCGATACGGTAGCCGACAGGGATCTCAACGACGGTCCAGGGCGGCGGCATCTTGCGGGGCTTGGTCATAGGTTGAAACGTAGACCGCCGACAAAAGTGCCGCCAGTTCACGGGGGTGCAAACTGGCGGCGTGCCGGTTTGAGCGCGTGTACCGGCTTTCTGCACGGCATTAACGGGGGAGCGTGCCTGTGCGGACCCTGTATCTAGGAGCGCGGGCGCGAGTGTGGAACGGGGCCGGTCATTAAACTTTGCCCATTAAAAGGGCGGCCCATAGGAAAAAGTTCGCCAGCGTTGAGAGGCACTGGCGACTGAGTGACTTGCTTGCCGGTGCGTGGCGTGAACCGGCCGCCCGCGCTTGGCGGGATCGCTTTCTAACGACGCCCGAAGCCAGCCGGATCAATGCCGGTGACTACTGTTAACGGGGCGGCCTGAGAGGAACTGCTCCAGCTTCGAGAAGGGCCACGCGAGACATAGCAACCACACTTCCGCTCAGCTGCTGAAAGTGGACGTCGCACAGCGCGCCCCAGATGTCTGCTTGGGGTAAAATTCGGGACATGCGAGTTGCCGCACCAGCGCACATCTCCAATGTCTGCCTTGTCCACAAGACGGACTCCTCAAGAATAGCCGCCGAATGTCCGCTTGTGACCCCAAGCTGCCGTCAGCGATCTGCACGTGCAGATCTAGCATTTCAGATCAAGCTGACGCTCAGCCAGTCGTCTTGGAGGCGTAGAGGAAATCCATATCTGGCTTCTCGGTAGCAAAATAATGGACCCAGATGTAACCATGAC
>JBPCWA010000019.1:0-3591 GCA_051009975.1 Hyphomicrobiaceae bacterium | reverse complement strand
ATGCACTCCATAACCGTGAAGAATGGCAACAGGCTGGAACTATAAGCGGCTTGCCAATCCTACGATTGCGTCAAACCGCGCGGCGGCCCTAACAGGCTGCCGTCTTTTTCAGCATGTTTTTACAAGGTGCTAATGGGATTGGTTAAGCTCTGCGAACTGCGCCAGATGCGCGTCAGTCGTGGAGGATGCCAATAGGCGGCGTGCGCATTTCGTCAAAGGTTCAGCGAACTACATCAGCGCAAAAATGAACTGACCGCGCACCAAGGGAGGTCAATGCGCGGCCATGTCTTCCACCGCGTTCGGTGACGGGATGCGGTCTCGCATCCCCCGCGGCACAAGTCAAATTGTAGTCCAGGCGCAAGGGCGGCGATGTGAGAAATGCCACACGCGAGAGCAATGGCTGTACCTCGCAGGGACATGTCGGCAATTGGCGGCAACTTAGTTCGGGAGTCGTGACAGCGATGACCGCGCCAACGATGATCAAAAGTATCGGTGGAATTCACTTTAAGTCGCCATCTACGCCCAGACTGTTGCCCTAGCGACTGACCGATATGCAGCTTGAACGATTGACCAAGCAAAGGCCATGCTCGTTCGCCAGGGGCCGCAAAATCGACGAAATGATGTTTCAACTGAGATTATGTCCCGGCTTTTTGTAGCTTTGGGTTTGGGGCCCCCGCAGCATCGAAGGCCGCGAAAACCGGAGATGCCCCCCATGTCTCTATTCTATCGTGTGATCATCGGTTTCCTGGCTGTCTGGGTAGCCGCAACTGCCCAGGCGCATACGCCGTGCGATGAGGCCGAGGTGCATGACTACGAGCGCGGCCGGTCGCAGTTCTGGGACGGCCTGAAGTTGCAGCAAGGCGCGTCCGCTTTACCCACGGAAGCGGACGTAAGCAGGTGCAGCACGACACGTCCGAGATGGGCCAGAAGCGGTCGTCGAGGTTGGTACGTACTTGGACTGTTTTTCGTCCGCTTCTCAATGAATTGTGGACCTAATTGGCCTTCTTCTGTGCAAGGCTGCTCAAGTAACGTAGCGGTCGAGAATTGGAGAGCTTAGAGCCGGTCGACTTCTGATCACCCAACTAAGGCAATATCCCACAAGGAGACATCGGCCGTACCGACGTTGTCGCGGCAGAACTAGTGGTTGATCAAGCTCGCAGTTGAAGGTTTTTCCGCCGCCTGCGAAGCCCGCTGAACGGAAGAAACTTACCCGTGTCAGTCATGAGCGGCCCTTGCCGCCGGTGATGGAGTTGCGATACCTCATAACGACGTGAGCGACGACACAAATGCGAGCTCTAAGGCCCGGTCGTTGTCGGCAGTTGTCCAGCCAGTCGTTTCAGCAGAGGCGACGCTCACAGCAAGTCAGCGAGGGCTTATTGTTGCGACCCATCAGCATCAGGTCGCACTCTGCTTTTGAAATCCTATCTGCGAGCCGGTCTAACGGATCCGCTGCTTGACCAGGCGAGTAAAACGGTCGGCCTGCCGCGAGAACCCCGGGCCTAGGGCTGACGAGAGCTTGTCGACGGAGCGCATCAAGGAGTTGCCGAGCGACTGTAGGCGATTCAGTTTGGCAGGCAGCTGTGCCAGTCCCTTGGGCGGACGGATCTGCAACTTAGCCTTTTTCAGGATTGGCTGCAGTGCCTTGTCGGCAAGCTTTTCCAACGGACGAAGAAGCTTGCCTGCGACCTTGCGCGGTCCTTCAAGCACCTGGCGAATCGTGAAGCTGACGGGCTTGAACGGCGGGATCTTGATCGAGATCCGCTTTTTCAGTACCTTGCTCAGCTTGGCCGCGAACTTCTCGGCTGGCCGCAACTTGCGATCCATTGAAGCAAGAGCGGACTCGACTTTCCAGAGGCCGGCCATCCCCCGCCGTAGTGAGCTTTGGTGACGACGAACCGTATTGGTTTCGCCGTTTATCTGCTGTGTCGCCCGGCGCGTCTGCGATGCGGCCGGCCGGACCTGCTTGGCTGCGGACTCCAGTCCGCGCCGTGTCGACGCGTTATTTGCGGCAGCCGCTGCACTGCGAGCCAAAGTAGCGCGGGCGCTTTGCGTGGTCACAAAAACCTCACCGAGTTTCCTTTGAGCGCTCGTAAGCTTGCGTTCCAGTGCGATCAACTTCTTGCGGATCGGGACCAGCGCTTTTTTGTCGACGCGGCCTGCCTTCTGCCGCACGCTGCGGAAGGTGCTCTGCAATTTCTGGAGGTTCTTGATCAATAGCCGTACGGGTGTGCGGACCTTTGGCACCGACTGGAAGGGACTGAGCTGTCTCACGAGCCTGCTCAGTCGCCGCTCCATTTTATGAACTTTTTTGAGTAGCGAACGAACCCGATCCACGTCTTTGCGGGTTGAGCGCACGTCGCGTCGAACGCTCGAGACTGTAGCGGACGTTTTTCTGGTTTCCGAACCGAGCCCGACGAGCTCGCGGTCCAGTCCCCGGGTATGAGGCATCTGGGAGGGGATCGATGACTGTGCATCCAGACGGGCGGATACCGGTGTGGGGGCGCCGGCAACCGCGACCAGGAGAGCGCAGGCGGTGAGTGAAACGCCGAGATAGTAGTTCGTGTTTCGATAGGTCATTGGCTTTACTCTCAATAGGAATTTCTAAGCAATGCCTGAACGGTATCGCGCGCTACCTAGACAGGAGATGAACGGCCGAAAGATATGAGAGCAGGTGCCGCCAACGACCGGACGATTGGGGATATTAGGCAGAAGCTATAGTGCGTCGCTGTTACGTCGGTCACAGGCTACCTGCCGCGACCGCACGGTGGCGTTCTCGCGCGGCGCCCGCCGATTGCAGCGAAGGCCCATTGACGGAAGACACAGCCAAACATGAAGCTGGAGATACAGGCGATGGCCGCGAGTTTCCTTACCCAGGGGACGAGAAAAATCGCACCTTTCTTCGTCGTGCGTCACGAAGCCTATGCAGGGATCATCGATGTCGGATTTGAGGTGCGCACGACACTCGCAAACTCGATCGTAGTGGCCTCGCGTCCATCGAGGCGCTTACTGCCGCGATCGTTGATTTCGCACCTGCTCAGGTCCGGCTCGGGTCAAAAGCGGACCTGAGCAACTGCAGCAACCTACGACCGCTTTGACCCCAGAAGCGGACGTGAGCAGGTGCAGCAAGACACGTCCGAGTAGGGCCATAAACGGTCTATGCAAGCCCCGGCCTCAATGTGACGCACAACAGGCAAGCGTTCGCCCCAGACTGCCTCAAAAAGCTGCGCGAATATAGCGATGATGGTCTCGCTCGCTTCGCCGTGCATAGAACTCAACAGGATCGACGAGATGCTGCCTTGGCGGTATGGTCCGAATAGCTGATTAGATCTGGTTTTTGGACGCTCACAAGCATGGGGCCTATGGCGATGAGACTTTGCGTTATTCCGCTATTCGCGTCGATCTTGCTACTGACGTGCAACGCAATGGCGCAGCGGGCTGAACCGTCCGACAGCAGCGAACCCGCATTTCGCTTCGCGACGATTGATTACGATGCGCTCTACAAGATGGCCAAACCGCCCGCTTACAAGGCGTTCAGTTACTATGGAGAATTTCTGTTCTCCGTCGCGAAACAACAGACTCGTCTAGCGGTGA
>JBPCWA010000018.1:0-2519 GCA_051009975.1 Hyphomicrobiaceae bacterium | reverse complement strand
CTTCCGCATCTCATATGCGATGGAGAAATCAGAACTCGAGGAAGCGTTGCGGCGGATCGAGCGGTTCTGCCGGTCGTTGCGTTGAGTGAGTAGGAGCTGCCAACGTAGGTGGGTGGAACAGAACAAGATCCTGCATCGCTGGGCAGCGCCAACAATAAAATGGGGCATGAACCGATAATGCCATACCGACCTATGGCATGCTAACTGCCGCTCGGTGGATCGTGGGAACAAATCAATTGGGTGTCTCCTTAATCGAGACGCGCCAGTGAATGCGATCTTCCTCGGGAGGATAGTCACCGGCAGCCTTTTGATACGAACATCGATTGTCCCAAATCACGATGTCGCCTTTCTTCCATTCGTGGTGATACTCGGAATTCGCTTGGATCATTTTGTCAGTCAATGCATCGATAAGTTTGTCGCTTTCGCCAGCTGCCAGGCCTTTGATTCGGAGAATTTTTCCTGGATCGAAATAGAGAGCCTTTCTCCCGGTCTCCGAATGCTCGCGCACCAATGGGTGTAGAGCCGGCGGCTTGGAACGATCCTCTCGATTTAGAAGTTTGTTGTCTTGGCTTCGCCCGCCGTAGACGAATTCGCCCTGGCGCCCTTCGACTCGTTCTTTGAGCGGTGCAGGAAGCGCGTCATAGGCGGCATACATGCTAGCAAACATCGTGTTGCCGCCCTTGCTGGGAACAGCTACGGCATAAAGCTGCGTCGCCTTGAAGGGTTGGACATCGTACGCACCGTCGGTGTGCCAACCCGCAGCACCACGCTTGTAAACGTCCATGTTGAGCTTGCCTTTGACGTCGTACTTGTTCACACCCAACAGCGTTATCTCCGGGTAATCGGGGTGTCGGGTGCTCTTTGATGGATGCGGAACGATTGACCCAAATCGTCGGCTATAGGAAAGAAACTCATCCTCTTTCATATCCTGCCCGCGGACTACGAGCACATTGCACTCCAACCAGGTGCGGTAGAGCACTTCAAACGTACTTTGATTGATTGCCCGCGCGTCAATACCCTCAACAATCGCACCAACGCGCGGCGACATTTTTTCAATTCTCATCAGCTGAATGCTCCCGTCGCCCACTCCGATACCAAACAGTGGCTGGACTCCTATATCGGGCCCGGGAAACGTGCGCCCATCATTCCGGTCGCTCGCCGCAGACCGTGACCCGGTAGCCAAGACGTTCTGCCGGAAAATAGTCCCACAGAGCGTAGTGCTGCGTGCACCTGTTGTCCCAGAACGCTAGCGAATTTTCGCGCCAGCGGAACCGGCATTGAAACTCCGGCGTTCGCACGTGATCAAGCAACATATCCAAAATTGCCCGGCTTTCCTTCTCGCCGAGCCCCTCAATACGGGTGGTGAAGCCCGAGTTTACGTACAGGCACTTGCGCCGCGTCACTGGATGACTTCGCACAACCGGGTGAAGGGCGCGGGGAAACTCCTTCGCATCCCAGCCCAGCGTGCCCCGCATGACATGCTCGGACTCATGCCACGCTTTAAGGTCGTCCAGCAGGTTCTTTATCGGTGTAGAAAGAGCATCATAAGCAGCATACATGTTGGCGAACATCGTATCTCCGCCTGACGTGGGAAGCTTGCGCATATGCAAGATGCTACCCATCGGCGGCTCTACATCACAAGAAACATCAGAATGCCAGCGATTGCCTGCGATCGCCTTCGATTCACCATCGGCTTTGATTTGCAGGACTTCGGGGTGTCTCTCGACCGTGGGGGCAGACGGATGAATATGAAGCTTGCCGAAGCTGCGGCCAAAGGCCTTTTGCTGTTCGATGTCGAGTTTCTGATCGCGAAAAAATATAACCAGGTAACGCATCAACGCATCATGGATTTCCTGATGAGTTTGATTGCCAATTGGCTTTGCAAGGTCAACTCCTGAGATCTCAGCACCCACTACCGGATTGAGCGGATGCACTTCCATGGTTTCATACTTCGGGTTGGAGTCTTCCATTGTCGGCCCACAGTGTTGGATTGATCTGGCAACGCAGCCCCCTTCTTTGGGCTGCGCGCTGGCCAATTAAGTCTTTCAGAAAATCGAGAACAGAGCCAGTCGACGATCCTTCTTTCAATCGGGATCCACCAGCAATTGCGGCAACTCCTATTCGCACAAATCTCCTTCTTGATCGATAGGGATTGTTCCCATACTGCAAAGTGAAGGCCTCTTGGAAGAGGCCGAATGAACAGGTCTTGATTCATGGAGCATGGCCGGACATTTAACGTTCTGCGTTTGGCAGCGCAGAGGCTTTGCGCGCAATTTTCATTCGATGTTGGCCGAGGCCGGAAGTTTAGATTACTCATCCTCGTTTGAGGCTTGCCGAGAAGTACATCGCGAGTGTGCCGGCGATACCAAGTGTGGCGAACGCCGTTCCCCAAGCTTGCGTTTCTGGATTTTGCCAGGCTCGCAACCCATCAAAGGTCAAGCCAAACACAAGCGGACGGGACAGGAGGATTTCGGACTGTTCGCAATCGGATTGTGTTCTGGCGTCGTCAATGCTCTTGC
>JBPCWA010000017.1:0-11518 GCA_051009975.1 Hyphomicrobiaceae bacterium | reverse complement strand
GTATTGGAGGATGAAGCTATCGTCGCGAAACTCAGCCCAGGCCTCTTTGAGCGTGCCCATCGCGTCGCCGTTACCTGCGAACTGGGGGAACCAATCTCGGTCCTCTTCGGTGGGGTCTTCGCAAATTCGCTGTATGTCTCGCATCATTGCAAAGCCGAGTGCGTAGGGATTTAGTCCGCTATAGTGCCCGCTATCATAATCCGGTTGATAGACAACCGAAGAGTGGGAGTGCATGAACTCCAGCATTGCGCCTTCATTGATGAAGCCACGCTCGTACATTCTGTTCAGAATTTCATAGTGCACAAACGTCGCGCAGCCTTCGTTCATCACTTTTGTTTGCCGCTGCGGGTAGAAGTATTGGGCAAGCATTCGCACGATTCGAAGAAGTTCGCGTTTCCAATCTTCAAGTTTGGGAGCGTGTTTTTCGAGAAAGTAGAGCAGGTTTTCTTGTGGTAGATTAAGAGTAAACTCCTCGCGCCCGCTATCGGCGTGGTTGTCGGATTTTCCGAGGTTAGCCAGTTCAGATCGCGGGATCGTGCGCCAGATCTCATTGTATGTTTCTTCTTCATGCTGGCGCCGCTGACGTGCTTTCTGAGCCATGCCTTCGGCAGTCCGGCGCGGCATTGGATGTCTGCTAATGCCCTGATTCATGAGGGCATGAGCTGAGTCCAGGATCGTCTCAACGGCTTCAACGCCGTAGCGTTCCTCGCACTCGGAAACATACTCTTTCGCAAACGTCAAATAGTCCAGGATCGAGGTTGCATCGGTCCATTGCTGGAACAAATAATTGTTCTTGAAGAAGTGGTTGTGTCCCATCGCAGCATGGGCGAGGACCAGTGCCTGCATCGTCATGGTATTTTCCTCCATGACGTAGTTGATGCAAGGGTCCGAGTTGATGACGAGCTCGTAAGCTAACGCCCGCGCGCCCTTGCGATAGAGTACTTCCTCGCGGGCGAAGTGCTTGCCGAACGACCAGTGGCGGTACATGTTGGGCATGCCGATTGAGGCATAGGCATCGAGCATTTGTTCCGCACGGATAACCTCGATCTGATTGGGATAGATGTTGAGGCCCATTTCATCAACGCCGATCGAATGAATCGTGTCGTACGCCCTATTGAGGAGGTCGAAGTCCCATTCGGGACTATCGTAGAGAAGGGAGCCCGTGGTCTGTGTTATCGCCATCTCGATCATCCTGACGCGCTGAATAGCTCACGGAATACTGGATAAATCTCGCCGGGGTTCGAGACTCGCCGCATTGCAAAATTCTCGTTCTCGCCTGTGAGTTCGTCGTACCCGCTCCACACCACGCTTAGGAACGGTGCAATTTGTTCGTCGGAATAGACTTCGATGTAAGCATAGTATTGGCACAACGGCAGGATGTCATTTTGCAACATACCCATGCAGCGTTGCATGTCGTCATCGAAGTTGTGACCGTCTGAAGCCTGCGCGGCATAGATATTCCAATCATCGACTGGGTAGCGATCTTTAACAACGCGAAGCATCTCGTCTAAAGCCGAAGAGATAACGGTTCCGCCTGTTTCCGTTGCACGAAAAAAAGTATCTTCGTCAACCTCCTGGGCCGATGTCGTGTGCCGAATGAAGACGACGTCCACTTCGGTGTAATGTCGTGTCAAGAACAAGTGCAAGAGCATAAAGAAACGCTTCGAGAGGTCTTTCAGATCCTCTGTCATCGACGCTGAGACGTCCATGAGGCAAAACATAACCGCCTGGGTCTTGGGCCGCGGTCGATGTTCCGTCCGATTATAGCGCAGATCAATCGGATCAATAAAGGCCACGACCTTGCGCAGATGGTTGATGTGATGCAGGCGAGCGCGTAATTTCTCTACACGTTCCTCGTCTCGCGGTTCTTGCTTCTCAGCCTCATCCAGTTCGCGTTCGAGAGCGTCAATTTCTGCTTGTTGCGGTCGCCGCAAAGCGATGCGTCGCGCGAGCGAATTGCGCATCGTGCGGACGTGATTCATCTTCGCCGGGGGGCCATCTGTCATGTAGCCCGCCCGAAACGGTTCAGGGGATTTCAGGTTCTTCAGCTTTGCCTTGACCAGATTGGGCAGGGCCAAATCTTCAAAAAATATATCTAAAAATTCCTCGCGTGTCAGGCTGAAGATGAACTCGTCCTCTCCACTACCATCCTTAGCCCCTTTCTGCCCACGCCCGCCGCCGCCGGATTCCGGCTTTCTAATGACATCGCCGGGCGAGAATTCTTTGTTCCCAGGAAGAACGAAATCCCGTTCACCTGAATCGCCACCCAAACTGAATGTCGGTTCTCGCAGGCTCTTGGTGCCGATTTTGACATTTTCGCCACCGTCGACGTCTGTCACTTTGCGTTTCTTGATTGAGTCACGCACCGCATCGCGTATCTCGGCCTTGGCGCGGCGCAGGAACCGCTGACGATTGCCGAGACTCTTGGCCTTGGGATTGAGGCGACGATCTACGATATTCATGGCAGGCTCCTAGTGTCGGCCAGTATCATGGCTAACACCGTCAGATTTGCAAAAGAAATCAGGGTTCCAACAGTGATCTTCGCGTTCCCGATGCAATGATCAATGATAGCTCAGCTGTCCGCGAAATCTGATTTACCCGCGAATGCTCAGCAATCGGCGACAGCTCCGCCATACAGAGCTCAGACTTGGTCCGAATAATTTTCGGCCATTCAATTTCGGACCGTTCAATTTTTGGCCGCTCTGCCATCACAAACTCAGCTTTAGCCGGTTTGAACTAGCACCGACTTGATCAAGATAGGCTTGATCAAGATCGGCTTTGTCAGGGCTGACCCACACTTTGCCGTTGGCTAGCCTGATTTCTTCACGCGCATGTACCATTCGACAAGCCGGCGAACTTGTCTTGGTGTATAGCCGCGTGTGACCATGCGGTGCACAAACTCTTCGTGCTTCTTTTCCGTTTCGCTATCTTGTTTCGCACCAAAAGAAATGACCGGCAGTAGGTCCTCCACTTGGCTGAACATTCGCTTTTCGATGACGTCACGAATTTTCTCGTAGCTTGTCCAGCTTGGATTTTTCCCACCGTTCTTGGCTCTCGCTCTCAAGGAGAATTTCACCACCTCGTATCGAAAGTCCTTTGGATTTGCGATACCGGCGGGTTTCTCGATTTTTGAAAGCTCCTGGTCCAACAATTGTCGATTCATGAGTTGGCCGGTATCTGGATCCTTATAGTCTTGATCCTCAATCCAAGCATCAGCGTAGGCCACGTAACGGTCGAAGAGGTTCTGACCGAAATCGTGATAGCTTTCCAGGTAGGCTTTCTGCACTTCGTTGCCGATAAATTCGGCATAGCGCGGAGCCAAGTCTTCCTTGATATACTCGACGTAGCGATCTTCTGTTTCCTCGGGGAGCTGCTCCCTTCGAATGGACTGTTCGAGAACGTACATCAAGTGTACCGGGTCTGCCGCGACTTCATTGGTATCGTAGTTGAAGGTTTCCGATAACACCTTGTAAGCGAACCGCGTGGAAGTTCCATCCATTCCCTCGTTAATTCCTGCCGCGTCACGATATTCCTGGATCGTCTTGGCATGAGGGTCGGTATCTTTCAGGCTTTCGCCGTCGTAGATGCGCATTTTCGAAAATCGACTCGAGTTTTCGTGCTCTTTTAGCCGCGTAAGAACTGAAAATTGAGCCAACATTTCCAGAGTTCCAGGGGCACAGGGTGCCTGGAAGACCTCGCTTGTAGAGAGGAGCTTGTCGTAAATCTTTTTCTCGTCGCTAATCCGCAAACAATAGGGCACTTGAATAACGCAGATGCGGTCCAGGAACGCCTCGTTGTTCTTGTTTGAACGGAAACTTTGCCATTCGCTTTCGTTGGAATGCGCGATGATGATTCCTTGATACGGTAGCGCGCCAACATTTTCCGTCCCCACGTAGGTCCCATCCTGGGTTGCAGTGAGCAGCGGATGCAGCATTTTGATTGGCGCTTTAAACATCTCGACAAATTCGAGAAGTCCTTGAGTCGTTCGGTTCAATCCACCGGAATACGAATATGCGTCCGCATCATTTTGACCGTGGAACTCAAGCTTGCGAATGTCAACTTTACCGACCAAAGACGAAATATCTTGGTTGTTTTCATCGCCTGGTTCGGTCTTTGCAACGCAAATTTGGCGGAGGCGTGAGGGATAGAGCTTCACGACTGTGAATCTCGAGATATCGCCACCGAACTCGTCCAGTCTTTTCACAGCCCATGGGCTCATGCGACCCGTGAGTTTCCGTTGTGGAATGTTGTACTTGTCCTCAAGTACAGATCCCATACTAGCAGGATCGAATAGCACAAGCGGGCTCTCAAAGATCGGGCTGATCTCGTCTCCGGCCTTGAGAATGTAGATCGGGCATTGCTCCATCAATTCTTTCAGCCGCTCCGCCAGCGATGACTTGCCACCGCCTACTGGTCCCAAAAGGTAGAGGATCTGCTTTCGTTCCTCCAATCCCTGAGCGGCGTGCCGAAAGAATCCGACGATGCGTTCTATGGTTTCTTCTAGTCCATAGAAATCTCTGAACGCCGGGTAAATCTTAATCGTTCGATTAAGAAATATCCTGCCGTAGCGGCTGTCCCTCGATGTGTCGAACATCTCGGGCTCACCAATGGCCGTAATCATGCGTTCAGCCGCACTCGCGTAAAGGGACGGATCGTTGCGGCAGTCCTCGAGGTACTGTTTTAGCGAGAGCTCCGACTGCTTTTGCCGATCGTAGCCCTGCGCATAGATCTCAAAAAGTTCGTTCTCGCTCTTCATCGATTTGTCTCGTTTGCTTTTGCCAAGTCATGCGCGTCGTCCAGGCCTTGGCGGCGTTGACTAATTTAGACGTGGGTGCTTGTTCCAGTAACCGCAATATGCAAGCCTTGCTGCCTTGCGCTCCTTGGCTGGAGCAGAATTCATGCCACGCCTCTTGCAACTCCTCCCGATATTGTCGCCGCGAGCCCATTGGCTGAGCAGTTTGCGGCCTTCCTGCACCAGATCAGCCCAATCTGAGCACCGACTGTGTCGCTGATAAGGTGGATCTAGTGTTGCACCAAACAAATTCAGAACAAACGAAATTTCCACGTTGGTCCACTCTGCGAGCAATTGACCTGTGGATGGTAGCGGGGGCGGTTCATTCAGAGAACGGCCGTTGAATGTGCGAAAGGCAGACCGGCTTGGACGTCGTTCACCCTGGTATTGTTGTGAAGGACCGGACACTTCCGGAGAGCTGCCCATGTGCTTGCCGTTCCAAAGCCCGCAAATAGCCGCAATTGATGGCGCCGCAGGTGCTCAATCATTCGGCAATTGCGTGTGCTGTTGGCAGCGATGACGCTCTTTTCAATTTTCTTCACTTTTTTCGAATTGGCTGATTGTGTTTTCCGGGATCGACGCATCCGACGCATCCGACGCATCCGACGCGTTCGACCCATCCGACGCGTTCGACATAGCAGATCGTCGAGACAGAGGCAGCCGACGCAGCCTGGGCCTGGAGGGTAGGTGGTAGTATTAGTAAGAGTGGCATCAACGATTTCAATGCTATCAAAGGCGCCGCAGTTGGCAATGCGGTTCGTGCCGCGTGTGGCTCGACAGAAATGCTGTATGGCCTGCGAGCAAGGTACGAGCCGAAAGATTAAGCGGAGAGGTTAAGTAGAAAGATTAAGTAGAAAAATTATGCAAGAATACTGGGCGGAAGCACAGGCGGGCGGAAGCACAGGCGGGCGGAAGGACAGGGGAATGAGTATGCGCGCTGGCCATCAGCGCAAACGTTTCACGAAGATGTGCTGTGTCCTTGGGCACCTGGTATGCGTCTGCCAAGACCCGTACCTGTGCTAACTGGCAGAAGTGCCCGAATGTCCGGAAATGCCCAGTGTCCGCGCGATATGCGCCAGCGCGCCTGGGCTTACTTCATCTATTCTGCAGTTCAATCTTCCCAATCCACTGCCCCCAGCAGCCTTGCTGAGTCATTGAGGTGGGCAAGTACATACCTGCCGAACGAACGCCAGCACTCGAGCCTAAAACCCCCGCTGGCTTCGGCCCGCAGAAGAATTATTTCCGCCTTGCCAAGCACCGTCCGAGTCGCGGTGCCAACCGGAAAAGCGATTTCGGAAAGATCAAGTGGGCAGCCGCAATTGAGAATATCTCTAACACGTGCGCCCGTTAGACTGAACGCGACCTGGCGATGCGAGATGTCGACGAGTGAGTAAGACCATTCGGTGAGAATTGTAGCCAGTTCATCAATGCTCTGCTGGTCGGCATGAACGTCGATGAGAAGCCATTCGTCCGGACCCAGGCGAAGAGATAAGTGGTTGGTCCCAGTAACACTATTTATAGATTGATCGATGACATAGCCGCTGATCTGTCCGACTCGCTTGGCTACTGATGGATCAAGGCGCAATGACATACGCATAGCACCCGGCAACGCCGCCACGTTGAACGGCCAATTAGCCGGCGCAGTCGACGCCGTGGTTTCCGCGTTGATCACAGGTAGACGTGGGAGTGGAGAAGTTGCCAATTTCGACATGTGCCTCTGCAATGACTAGATAAATCGGGGTGCAACAACTCTGACTTCGGCGAATCCGTCTGCCGTCGTCGCAAAGAGTGTTTGGCCGTGACATTCGCGGCCTCTAACAACGAGTGCCAGGGCAATGGAGCCATCGCAGTTTGCGCTGAAATAACTGGAGGTTATGTGCCCGAGGCCGGTCATCGGAATGGGTTGATTTTGATCGTTCACGAGATGTGCACCTTCATCCAGGACCAATTTCGGATCGCGCGTCAATATACCGACCAATTGTTTGCGATCAGATGCCACGAGATCAGGTCGATCTAGGGATCGCTTCCCGATGAAGTCTGCCTTCTTCTTTGCAATCAAACCACCGAGGCCGAGGTCTCCCGGTGTCACTGTTCCATCTGTTTCCTGACCTACAATTATGAACCCCTTTTCGGCACGCAAGACGTGCATGGTCTCGGTTCCATAAGGGGTGATGCCGTATTTTTCGCCAGAACTCAAAACAGCTTGCCAGGCCGCCGCGCCGTAGTCTGAGGGGACATTGATTTCGTAGCCAATCTCGCCCGTGAATGACACCCGAAAGAGGCGGCATGGAACCCCACCAAAGCGGCCCAAAGCGACGCTCATATTTGGAAACGCGTTGTCGTCGAGATCAATGTCTTCGACGAGATCGGCGATTGTCTGCTGCGCAAACGGTCCTTGAACCGCCACGACTGCCCATTGTTCGGTGGTCGAAGTCAGGTAGACCTCGAGTCCTGGAAATTCGGTCTGCAGATAGTCTTCCATGTGTGCCAGAACGCGCGGCGCGCCGCCAGTCGTCGTCGTAATGTGGAACCGGTCCTGGGCAAGACGTGCTACGACACCATCGTCAAATACATAGCCGTCTTCCTTCAACATAATTCCGTAGCGGCAGCGACCTGGGGCAAGTGTGGAAAAGGTACCCGTATAGATCATGTTCAAAAACTGTGCTGCATCCCGACCAACGACTTCTATCTTGCCGAGGGTTGAGGCGTCTAAGACGCCGACGTTTTTCCGGACCGCGACGCACTCACGCCGGACAGCGTTGGCCATTGTTTCGTCGAGACCAGGAAAATAGTGGGCTCGCTTCCACAGTCCCACATCCTCAAAAATGGCTCCATTTTTGACGGCCCAGTCGTAGGTCGGTGTTACGCGGACTGGATCAAAGAGTTCTGCCCGGTTTTGCCCTGCAAATGTGCCAAAGGTGACCGGTGTGTAGGGGGGGCGGAAAGTCGTAGTCCCGAGCTCGGGAAGCGATTTGCCGAGATGGTTCGCGGCAATGCCTAAGGCATTCATATTCGATGTCTTGCCCTGATCAGTTGCCATGCCTGTCGTGGTGTATCTTTTGACATGTTCAACGGACTCAAATCCCTCGCGAAGCGCTAGCAAGATATCCTTGTTGGTAACATCGTTTTGGAGATCCACAAATGCTTTGCCTGCGTAGGCTGGCTCGTGCAACTTTAATGCAAATCCGCAGTATGTCGGGCTAGCTTCCATTGTGGTCGCATCGTGCACCCCGTCAGAGACGACTGCCAGACCAGACTTGAGGCAACCCTCCAGATCATAGACCCCGCCGCACGATCCGGCATAGGATCGTTTAGGCTCGGCCGTTGAAGACGACCTGGAGGGGATGAACGCTCCGATGGTCTCGTTGTAATTCAATCTGGCACGGGCTTGAGAGGCCAGGTGAACTGCTGGTGTCCAGCCGCCTGAAAGACCAACACTGTCGCACCTCAGTACTTCCTGAGTACCACCCTTCGAGTCAGTCGTCGGAGCTATTACCAGAGCTGAAACGTGGAGCCGTCCGCGCGCATCGACGGGTTGAAATTCACTTCGTACCTCAACACCGGCACTTCGGACCGCTTCAAGCTCTGGTCCACAGTCGGAAGCGCGCCGGCTGTCAACGATCTGAACGCGAACTCCGCTTCGTGCCATGTCGAGCGCGGCATGGTATGCAGACGCGCCGTTTGTGGCGATGACGATATCGCGTCCGCTTGCGACGCCGTATCGGTTCAGATAACACCGCATGCTATCAGCAAGCATGATGCCAGGCCGATCGTTGTTTGCAAAAACCAAAGGGCGTTCATGGGCTCCGGTCGCCAAGACAACGTGGTTCGCTCGAATATGCCACAAGCGCTCTCGAGCGAGACCTCGCGCAGGTTTGCGCAGGTGATCTGTGAGGCGCTCGCAGAGCGCAATATGATTGTCATTGTAGTAGCCGAACGCCGTCGTTCGCGTCAGGAGTTTGACGTTTTGCTTTCCCGCCAAGCCTTCGATAGTGTCCTTCAGCCAAGCTGCTGCCGGTCTCCCGTTGATGTCTGATGATGCATCGTGAAGCAGCGATCCGCCGAACTCGTTCTGTTCATCGCACAAAATAACCCTTTGGCGCGTCGCAGCGGCGCGAGTTGCCGCGGCAAGGCCCGCGGGACCTGAACCGACGACCAAGACGTCGCAATGAGCATATTGGTGAACGTAGCGATCAGGATCGGCAACTCGTGGCGCGTGCCCCAATCCCGCGACCCGACGGATGAGTGGCTCATAGACCGAGTTCCAAAAGCTCGGCGGCCACATAAATGTCTTGTAGTAAAAACCGGCTGAAAATATTGGGGAAAGAAGATTATTGATCTCTGCTATGTCTAGAGTTAACGAGGGCCAGTGATTCTGGGATCGCACCGACAGTCCGTCGAACGCCTCGACCACGGTAGCTCTATTGTTGGGATCACGTCGGCGGTCTCCGCGGTTGATATCTAACAGGGCGTTCGGCTCGTCGGACCCGGCTGTAACTATGCCGCGAGGGCGGTGATACTTGAAAGACCGACCGACAAGCGAAATTCCGTTTGCCAGCAACGCCGAGGCAACTGTGTCACCCGGAAAACAGGGGATTTCTCGCCCATTGAATTGCATGACGATGGTCGTGCTGCGGTCGATGCGACCAACTTTGGGCAGGCGATAGGAGTGGCTCATGTGGCGGTCTCGACGGGGGGCGGCGTTTCGGGCCGCGGTTCGCCAATTCTGTAGGTTTTCAAGATGTCGTCAGTCACCGTGTGGCGTAACGCATTGAACCATTTCTGGCAGCCATGGGAATGATACCACCTTTCCGCAATTGGCCCCTTAGTGTTCGCGCGATAGAAGAGATAGTGCGCCCAATCATCGTCCGACTCTTCGGCAGGTACAGTTGGCCTCGCGATATGGGCTTCTCCTCCGCAATGGAACTCAATTTCAGGCCGTCTGCCACAGTATGGGCAGTCTATCAGCAACATTGCATTCACCTCTTTTTGCTCGCCATGAACCGACGTTTTGCCCCGCAATTTCTATCTGTTCTGGTCCTCAATTGCGCGCGTTCGCGAGCTCGCCCTCACTAGCTCGCCCTCACTAGTGGGCAACAGCAGCTGCTGCGGCTTCATCTATGAGACGTCCCGTTTGGAACCGCTCGATAGTAAAGGGGGCGGCAATCGCATGCGGCTCGTCTCGGGCCATTGTCCACGCGAAGACGTGGGCGGAGCCCGGCGTCGCCTTGAAGCCTCCTGTGCCCCAACCGCAATTGACGTAGAGGCCCGGTACCGAGGTTCTCGAAATGATGGGCGAGCGATCGTAAGTGCAGTCGACAATGCCAGCCCAGTTTCTCAGCATGCGTAATCGTCGAAACATCGGAAAAAGCTCGCATATTGCGTCAAGAGTGTGGGTGGTGATGTGCAGCCCGCCCCGCTGACTGTAGGAGATGTACTGGTCCGTGCCCGCGCCAATTACGAGTTCGCCCTTGTCTGACTGACTGATATAGGCGTGAACCGTATTCGACATGACGACACACGGAAAGATGGGCTTGACGGGTTCAGAGACCAGCGCTTGTAAGGGAAAGCTCTCGAGCGGCATGCGCAGTCCTGCGCGCTCCATGACAACGCTGGTGTGACCTGCCGCCACGACGCCGACCTTGCCAGTTTTGATGTAGCCACGGGTTGTTTCTAGCCCGCTGATCGCACCGGATGCGGCTCGATCAATTCGCATAACCTCACAATTCTCAATTATATCGACACCCAGCCGATCAGCCGCCCTGGCATACCCCCAGGCCACTGCATCATGCCTTGCAACCCCGCCGCGCCGCTGCAGAGCGGCGCCGATGACGGGGTAGCGGAGAGATTTGGAAATATTCAGCGGTGGACAAAAGGTCTTGGCCTCTTCCGGCGATAACCACTCATTGTCCACGCCATTCAGCCTATTGGCGTAGATGTGTCGTTTGAAGCTTTGCTTGTCGTGTTCATTGTGAGCGAGCATAAGGACGCCGCGTGGAGAAAACATCACATTATAATTGATGTCTTGAGCTAGGGTCCGCCAGAGCTTCACCGCGTGGTCATAGAGCGCCGCGCTTTCGTCGTACAGGTAATTTGAGCGAATGATCGTAGTATTGCGGCCGGTATTGCCGCCGCCCAGCCAGCCCTTCTCAACAACCGCGATATTGCGAAACCCATGTTCCTTTGCAAGGTAGTATGCCGTCCCCAAACCATGGCCACCGGCCCCAATTATGACGACATCGTAGCTCTCCTTGGGCTCGGCCGCGCGCCATTGTCGGGGCCAGGTACGGTGACCACTGAAGGCTTGTCGAATAAGGTTAATGCCCGAAAACTTCATGCACAAGGGATCCTCACGCCATCGGTGCACGTCTTGCTGCGGGTGGGACAGACCGACGTGTACAGTTTGGTCATGTTCATTGTCGCGTTGAAAGGAGGCGGTCGGTCGTCGGGATTCTGGTCTAGCACTGGACGTTGAATAGTGGAAACCATTTTGGAATTGCCGTCGAAACCAGAATGCGGCTTGCGATGGTCCGACTATGACTTTTTTGGGAACGACGGGATCCGTGCCGTTCACTCGTTAGACAATGTATTAGCGACTGATAACCCAATGGGTATGACCCGACGGGCACGTCCTCCCGTAGTACGTCAACGTTATACAACAATGGACCGGATGAGGGGAGTACGGTATTTATCAGCAAGGGGGAGAGTGCGGCGAGTGTGTTGAGG
>JBPCWA010000016.1:0-3489 GCA_051009975.1 Hyphomicrobiaceae bacterium | reverse complement strand
GTCAACCATGCCTGCGCCGACGGACGACCCGTTCGACCAATAGCCCCTCCAAAATGGCTGCGCGCGGCGCAAGGGGCGATAGGTCGGCGATTTGCAAAGCCGTACAGGTGCGAGCTAAGATTTCAGCCCCAATGAGACGACTGCTACACACATTAATCCCACTTTGGCTAGTTGACTCAACCACCTAGAACCGCGTTTCGCCGCTTAGAGTGGAACACATTGTCAAGCTCTGACCGCACGATCGAGAACCGGCACCATAGTGAATCCGCGTGAGCAGACCGCTTAACGGTATCGACCCAAACATGCTAGCATGACATGCTGATACTTTGGCCGACCATCAGAAAACGATTTGGATTCTATAGATATGTCGAAGTCTGAATACAGCGTAGATCAGTACGTAGCCGATATCCGGGAAATCGTGGCGTCACAGAGAGACCCAGCAATCATCACTCAGCAAATAGCTCCGCTTGCTAGACGGCTGGCAACAACGGATGGATGGTTGAAGGACGGGCATCGCGAATGCAACGAGGAGCAGGGTTTTGGTGTCCATCTCTTGCATGAGGAGGACAATCATGATTTGGCAGTTTTCGTTCTCACTTGGTTGCCGGACCGTGGAACACTCCCCCACAATCATCTCACTTGGGCTGTCGTTGCAGGCATAGAGGGCAACGAGCATGAGACGGAGTGGAACCGTTTGGATGACGGCTCAAGGCCAGACTTCGCTCATATTGAGAGGTCTGGAGAATCGGATCTCCGCCGGGGAGACGTTTCAATATGCATGCCGGACGCGATTCACAGCGTTTGGAACACCGGAGATCAAGTCTCAATATCGCTTCACACTTACGGTCGCCACATCAACTACACGGGGCGATCCGAGTTCGACCCAGAAGAAAAAATCGAACGTCCTTACGTTGTCAGCGTCTGCGAGTGATGCTGAGAAACAAAACGTTATGCGTTCACCAGCGAATCGATCCGGTCGCCAGCGGCTTCAACCTGGCTGCGAGATGTTAAGCACACCACTGGTTCTCTACCCCAACCAGAAAGAGCACACAAAAGGCTGACCGTTTCCGCAACCTCGTTAGCTCTTACGCAGCAAGTAGAGCTTCCGCTCGCGCGTCTGCTTGGGTCGCCTTCGAAATGTTACCGAGTCCTTTGAACGCTCGTGCAACAGCGCGCCAACCTTGAACGGATGTAGGCTTTAGCGCGGCGCGCTCGTTGGCCAATCCGAGGGCAAGATCGAAGCGCTTCGCTCGCAATGATGCCTCCAATAGGGTCCATCCAATGATATCGCGCTGCGCGAAGCTGCCACCGAGCCGGTGCGTGCGATAACGCACCGGCAACAATCGATCGACGCAATCTTTGTATCTTTCTGCCTGAAAATCCTGCACGGCAAGACAGAACGGCAGTCCGATCTCGCGGCTCATTGCAACATTGGCATCTGAAGCCATGCCAACATAGCGCTCATTCGCATTGAGCAGCTCGGCTTGAGCGTCTTCACGCCCCGCAGCAACGAACGCCATCATCGCGTGGACGTCGTTGAAAGCATAAAGTGTGTCGTTGGCAGCCGGCGCCCATCTATCGGCCAAAATCGTCCATCGGTCACCGACGTCTACGTTTAGAAGGTTCATGCGCCATAGCAGAGCAACGGCGTCCAACTCCTCGTAGTTGTCACCTTGTCCGTCGGTGGCGCAGAGGTGCTGGTCAAAGATCCCGATGACCTTCGCTGTCTCTTCGATATCAAGGTGAAAAAGTGAGGTGTGCCACCACAGATGATTAGCAAAGTTGGACGACCCCCAACGGTCCACGTAGTCGGCCATTAGCCTGATGCCACCAGACTGACGCCCGCACATCTCCATAACATGGCTTACAGCATGAACGGCGTAGGGATGATCAGGGCGAATTGAAAGTGCTTGTCGGCCGAGTTCCTCTGCCTGAGCGAAATCTCGATTCTCCTCCAATCCAAAAGAATAGAACCCAAGTACAAACTCGTAGCCAGGAATACTCTCGTCCCATAAATTGAACACCCGTGCGACCACATCCCGTTGCCCCACAACATCCCCAAGCAGAACATCGCTGTAATGGACAAGTGCGAGAGCGAACAAATCAGTCGGATAGGCGGTGAGCACTGCTTCCCATTTTTGAACTGCGCCGAAAAAGTCACCATCTGTCCAGGCCTTAACCGCAGCGAAGTGACCAGTTTCTCGGTCATTGGCTTGATTTAGAAGCTGTTCTGCCTTGTCAAGCGCAGACACCATTTCTCCGTAGACGCGGGTCTCCATCGCCTGGGTCATCCATCCAGCCTTGAAGAGCCAAGCCATTAAGAAGTCAGGATGGTCCTTGAGCACGCCTTCAATGATTCCAACGGCATCGCCGCGAAAGGCTAGGGCCGCATCGATTGCCTTCTCCAAACCCTGAATTGCATCTGGCGTAGCCCCGGATACAGGGACACCGCGGCAGTCGCATGCATTGTGTGTGGCTTGGTTCATAATATGCGTCTCGCAATGCTAACAGCCAATGGCGTTGCGCTGATTGATGGCATAGAGAATCATACACTAAGTTTCGTGGACAAATCTCATCAATAATTCTAATTTTTCCCAGAAATGTAGAGGATTTCCTCCAAGATGCTTGATGAAATCGACAAATTGATTGTCGCCCAACTCATCCAAGACGGTCGCGCTAGCGTTGAGGCGGTAGCGGAGATTATCGGTTTATCTCCGACACCGACCAGGCGACGCATTCGTCGGCTGGAAAAGAGCGGAGTGATCACTGGTTATAGAGCGATGATTGACGCTGCAAAATGCAATCTGGATCTCTCGCTCTATGTGTTTGTAAAACTTCAGAGTAGGAATCGCAGCGCGATTCGCAAGTTTGAAAAGCAAGTTGAGGGTCTTCCAGAGGTCTTGCGCTGTGATCTCATTACAGGCCCCCACGACTACGTGTTGATGCTCAGACTGCCGAGCATGCAAGACTACAATGCTTATCTGCGCAATGTCCTGGCCGAACTCCCTGGCGTATTTGGCATTGAAACAAGTGTGGTTATTGGCCAAGTGAAAGACACACCGCATCTCCCCCTTTGATTGGCAGTTAAGACGTCAGATTTCTGTTTGCCGTCGAATCGCGCTTACAAGACTGCGCGTGGAACGTTGGACCGAACACTCAGAGAATTTGGAATGCGCTATGTGGCAAGAACACCACGCTGCATTGCGTCTCTAACTATCTATGGAAAACCTAAACCATGGGAAAACGGACACGGCAATTGCTCCGGACGGGCATGGACTCGATCTCATATCGGACGCGTACCTGCGCTAACACCATGAAACTGCGACTAGTTCTTCCTTGCTTAGAGTCGCGCTTGTTCGAGCGTTAAGTTGCATAGACCCGCCCTGCAAATCAAGCGCTTCTCGTTCTTGCTGGTAGCTGACGGCAGATTTGCCTATCGTCGTCATGTCCAATCCTCTTCCAGTCACAAATAATCGGTACCCGCTCCGC
>JBPCWA010000015.1:0-5490 GCA_051009975.1 Hyphomicrobiaceae bacterium | reverse complement strand
CGGTGAAGCCGCCATATACGAATTCCGGTCCACCAAGATCAATGGCGGGAAACTCGTCCTTTTCACGCCAGTAGTCCTGAGTGTGTTGCCACTCGCGCTTGGAACCACGTCTTGGTAGAAGATGTATGCAACGCATTAGGTAGTTTGGGTTGAAATCCTCAGGGTCAATCCAGTCCAGGATCGGCATGCCTTTATCCTCGGGCCGGAGCGCAACCGAGACGCGGCGCGCGCCTGTCGTGTCCATGTGCTTCAAAAGACGGCACACAAAGTCAGCAATAAGATCGGAGCGAAGCGTCCAACTCGCGCGGAAATAGCCGAACACCCAGGCGAGGTTTGGGAGCCCTGTGAACATCATACCGCGGTAGGTCACCGTTTCGTGAAAGTCGAGTGGCTTACCATCGACCTCAAAGCCAATGTCGCCGAGTACGCTCATGTTGAAGCCGGTTGCGGCTACGATTAGGTCGGCCTCAAGAACGCGGCCGGACTTCAGCAAAACGCCATTCTCTGTGAAACGCTCGATCTCGTCAGTCACCACCGATGCCTTACCGGAAGCAATCCCCTTGAAGAGATCAGCGTCGGGAACGAACGCCAGGCGCTGCCGCCAGGGGCGATACCGCGGCGTGAAGTGCGTATCGACGTCGTAGTCGGCCCCTAGGTGATGTCTTATGTCGGCGAGCAGTTCCTGCTTAACCTCTTCTGGCTCGTTGAATGTACGCTCGGTGAATGAGGCTTGGTCGTACAGGATCTGCTTTCTAACGATTTCGTGGATCCAGGCCTCGTCGATCTGCAGCTTGCGCAGGTGGTCGGCGATCTCGATTGCGTTGCGCCCAGATCGGAAGTAGGTCGGTGAGCGCTGCAGCATGGTGACATGGGCGGCCTTGTCACACATCGCAGGAATAATCGTTGCGGCGCTGGCTCCGGAACCAATCACAAGAACATTTTGGCCTGCATAGTCGATGTCTTCCGACCACTCTTCCGAGTGGACCAGCCGCCCCTTGTAGCAATCCATTTCAGGCCAATCAGGCCAATAGCCCTCGAGATGTCGGTAGTAGCCCTGGCACATGTAGAGGAAGTTGGCTGTGAAGCTGACTTCCTCGCCAGTGTCGAGTTTGGTGGCCGTGATGGTCCAGAGATTTTCGACACTAGACCACTTTGCCGATCTGATCCGATGGCGGTATCGAATATACTTTGCGAGATCGTTTTCTCGGATCACTTCGCCCATATAGGTCAGGATTTCCTCGGCAGTGGCAATGGGCGGACCTGTCCAGGGCTTGAAGCGGTAGCCGAAGGTGTACAGGTCGCTATCTGAACGGATGCCTGGATAGCGATGTGACCACCAGGTGCCACCGAATGTCTCGAAGGACTCAAGAACGACGAACGTCGTGCCAGGACATTGCTGCGTCAGGTGGTAAGCGCCACCGACACCGGAGATACCTGCACCAACGATGAGCACATCAAAATGCTCTGCGGGCTTGGGCGTTGCCGATCGATGCCCAGAATCATTCATTTCGGATCTTTCCCGTTTGCTCGATCATGCCGGCAACTGATTGTGACGCCGAGCAGCGTCTCTTGCAACTCGTGATGGTTGTCGAAGCACGCAACCGTTTTAGTTTACGGCTTAAGCAGGTGGAGGTGGTCCCTATTTGCAGCATCGCGCGACGCAACTGTAGCTGGGTTTAGGTGTGCCTGGGGGAGAAAAGTCACCAATGACAACCTGACAAGCCCAGAACTGGTCGCTCTTCTTTGCCTTGACAGACGTTTGTTCTCGTACCCTGCGCAGAATGTCTGGGCTTTCGTCTTCCAACTTAACCGGCCTACTCATGACATTGCGCCATGCCCGGTCTTGCGGCGTGTCGTGGACGATGCCTCCGCCTACCGCAATGTAGCCAGGCCTGCATTCCGCGAATTCGATATCTTCACTTCCCTCGATACTCCGCGAATCAACCTCGCACTTGAGGCCAGCGTTCGTGGTTGTTGCCGAGCAGCCGAAAGCGACAACAGTGAGTAGGGTGGCCACGGTCTTCACGTTTGGCGTCCTTGAATTGTGGTGTCACGCTTCCGCCCTACAGACAAGCCTCAATCAAGTCAAAGCCATCGCCAGTCAAGCAGCGCAATAGGCTACAGCGCAGAAGCGGTCGTTTTCATCGACCGCATCAATGGCCTTTCTTGTTTTTTTCGATTTGACTGCGCAGCCATTCGCCGCGATCAATCTGAAGCTTCAGGACTGATAGCTTGCTCGTCAGCCGTTTTCGCTTTTCCTGCTTTTTGGCTTCTTTCAGTTCAATCTTCAGCGATGCCCTCTTGGAGCGGAGCTTCGCGAGGACGCTGTCAACGTGCTTCAGCTTGATCTTGCCAACCTTGCCTTTCCGGAAGCGCTCGTAATAGTCCTTTAGCTTTTCGATACTATGCGAGAGTTTCATAACGCTAAACTTCGAGCCTCCGAAAGATGGTCGGTTTCTACTTAACCACGAACAGTTTGCTCGCCTTACCGGGGCGCCTCCTGTTCGAGCATGTCGTCGATTTCCTCATCATCGATCGAAAGGATCCGTTCGACTTCGGCTACGGCTTCGTCGGTGTCCACGTGGTATTCGCGCGCGGCGTCAACCAATCCGCGCATCGCTTCGTAAGCATACCCGGAATCATTCAAAATGGATGAGGCGATTCTTCCATCCAGGTCATCATCGTTAATGAAATCGGCAACCTTACTAGCCAATTCGCGACGATCGCTTTCAATCTGGACGCGCTGCTCATCCAGCCACAGCTTGCTACTGTCTTCGTCAGCCTCCTCAAGCTTACGGATCTCCACCAGTGTCTGGGCCATCTCCGTACGTAGTTCATTGTAAAGATCCGTCGCAACGCCATATGCGCCCGAAGTGTAGCGTGTTGCATTGCGGCGCATGTGCTTGACTGCCTTTACGGCCTGCACGATATGACCTGCCGCATCTCTAAGTCCATTGATGCGCTGTATTGTTTCCTGCGGTAGATCCTTCACAGCCGAGCGTGTGGCGAATTCAACAATTGCCGAATAAAGCGTCTTCACTCGCTGTTCGTACCGTGCGTCGAGATCGAACTCGAATGGTGAGCGACTTGAGGCAACCGTAGTCGCAAGATCATCGGATGAAAAAATCTGGTGGCGATGCAGATTCAATCCGTGGACGATTAACTCTTCGGCGTTCTCGTAAAGATGCTTTAGTTCCTTGCGCAGCGCGATCTCGATGGTGGCGGGAAATTCATCGGCCGCCTCATAAAGGTATTTCGGCTTACTGACATCGAGGGTGGGTTCTGGAATCGCGAAGAAGAGAAAACGTATCAGCGGGCGAAGAAGAGCCACCATGATGACCACGCCAATGCTGTTGAAGATCGTGTGAAACACCGCGAGCTTCAAAGCGTAGTCCTGGTTGCCAATACGAACTTGGGTGCTTACCCAATCCACCGCGTCGCGCAGTTCTCCAATGAAGACAATGGCGACCGCTGCTGTCACGACATTGAATATGAGGTGAGCCAATGCCAGCCGCTTACCCTGAAAATCGGACGTCAATGAGCCGAGTATGGCGGTGATGGTTGTGCCGATGTTTGCGCCGATGGCCAGGGCGAGGGCGTTTTCGTAAGACACCTGCCCTGCGGCCAACGCCGTAATAATCAGCACCATCGAGGCATGGCTCGACTGCATCACTACCGTGGCAGCTGTTCCGACCAGCGTGTAGACAACGAGGCCTAAGGCGCCCGTCATGGCGAGGCGAGCAAGGTCGAACTGGTCTTTGAAGGACTCGAAGCCCAGCTTCATGTGATGGATGCCAAGGAACAGAAAGCCAAGGCCCGTCAGCGTATAGCCTGCGCCACGCAGATACTTCCCGCGTTGAAAGACAAGGATGATGCCAAGCGCCAGCATCGGCATTGCATAGGCTGAGATCTTGACCTTGAGGCCGATGCCGGCAACCAGCCACGCGCCGGTTGTGGTGCCGATATTCGCGCCAAATACGATGCCCACCCCAGCGACCAGTGAAATCAGGCCTGCGCTCAGGAAGGAAATAGTGATTACAGAAACAAGCGAGCTGGACTGCATGATTGTCGTTGAGACGATACCAAACGCCAGCGATCTTGGTAGTGAGCTTGTGGCGCGCGCGAGAACGCGCTCCAGGAACCCTCCGCTGAACAATTTGAACCCGTCTTCAAGCGCGAGCATGCCAAACAAAAATATCGCGACGCCGGCTGCAATTTCTTGGAAATTCGGACTTATCCAGAAACCAACAATGAGCAGGGCAAAGATGACGGGTAGTACAATTTTTCGCATGTCAATTTAGGGCAGTAGCATGCCGCGCAGGACGAAATAAAACATTGCCCCGAGAAATGCAGACACAGGGACCGTGATGATCCAGGCGGATGCGATCTTGAGAAGAGCTGAGCGCTTGACCAGCTGTCGTTTGAGTGCCTTGCGCAACTCCTTGCGCTGAGCAGCCGTAATGACGGCTTCCGGCCCCATCGCCTTGAGTTCCTTCAATATGCGATCCTTGTCTTCCGAGGGCGCATTCTGAAAGTTCCGCAAGACGGCCTCCGCCTCGGAGAAATCAGGAAGGCCCTGGTGCTTGGCAAGGACGTCCTCGACCACCCGGTTCATGCGCTGCTCGAGATATTCGCGCAAGAAACCGACGCCGAACACCGCGCCGAGGGCAACATGCGTGGAGCTAACGGGCATACCAAGCTGACTGGCGACAATTACCGTGATTGCTGCCGACAGAGCTATGCAGAAGGCGCGGGCGCGATCCAACTCCGTGATCTCCGAGCCAACGGTACGGATAAGTTTCGGCCCAAACAGCGCGAGACCGACAGAAATACCAATTGCGCCAATAGCCATAACCCATAGCGGAATAGCGACCTTTGCGGTCCCTGCGGTATCTTGCGTCAACGCATCCACAATCCCGGCCAGAGGCCCGACAGCGTTGGCCACGTCATTTGCACCGTGGGCGAAGCTAAGCAAGGCAGCGGCAAAAATGAGGGGCAATGTGAAGAGTCGGTTCACCCCATCGCGATCCGGCGAAAAGACAAGCGCCGCCCGGCTGATCAACGGCCGTACGATCAGAAACGTGGTGACACCAATGACAAACCCGATCGCAATCGCCACTGGCGCCGAAATCTTCACGATGTGCTTCATCCCCTTCAGTGCGAGGTAGGAAGCAAAGGTCCAGGCCATGATCGCGAGCATGAGCGGCACGACCTTGCGGGCGGCAATCATCGGGTTCTGGTCGAAGAAGACAAGGCGCTTGAGTGCGTAGAGGAACAGGGCCGCGAACAGGCCGCCCATCACGGGCGAAATGACCCAACTCGCGACGATGCTGATTATCGAAGTCCAGTTGACGATATCCCAACCGGCGCCTGCGACTCCCGCGCCCATGACGCCTCCCACAATCGAATGGGTGGTAGAGACAGGTGCGCCAAACCAAGTCGCGGCGTTGAGCCAAATTGCGGCCCCCAGAAGAGCGCCCATCATGACCC
>JBPCWA010000014.1:0-18163 GCA_051009975.1 Hyphomicrobiaceae bacterium | reverse complement strand
GTCTGACATCGTTGCCGGAACCTGCTAGATATAGCGATCAGGCAAAGTTACAACAAATATAGGTTGGGGATATAGATTGGGGAGCGAAACGGCGTGCCAGGATCGCACTCTTCCAACTATGTTGTAGATGCTCATTGGCAGGTAATTCGTGAAAAACGGAGTGAAGATCATGCGCAGTATATGGCTCATTTTTGCCGGAGTTGCGATTGTCGCGGCGATGCCCTGCGCAGCACAAGACATTCTACCAAGACCTGGTGCTCCAAAGGGCGTCGGGCAGCCGTTCTCACCTTACGCTGAGCGCGAGTTTCCGACCAAAGTGTTCTGGGGCGACACGCATTTGCACACGACTGTTTCGGTCGACGCCGGGACCATGAATACTGTGGGCCAAGAAGACGCCTATCGACTAGCACGCGGTGAAGAGATCACAACGACACATGGCCTGCGTGTTCGTCTGTCGCGACCTCTCGACTTTCTGGTGATATCGGATCATGCAGAAATGTACGGATTGATGCCGCGCCTCAGAAAAGGTGACCGGGAAATACTTGCTCAACCCAAGGGCAAGAAATGGTATGATGAGTTGTCCAGCGGACAGGCAGATCAGATATTTGCTGTAGCAATGGAGATTGTAGGTTCCTTGTCGAAGAAGGCCCCCCCCCTCAAAGCCGACAAAATCGTGAAGGATGCATGGCGTGAATACACCGCGCTGGCGGACAGATATAACGATCCCGGGCGGTTTACGGCACTTATCGGCTATGAATACACTACTCGCGGCGGTTACAATCTGCATCGCAATGTTATTTTTCGTGACGGTGCCTCCAGCGCCAATCAAACCGTCCCCTTCTCACAGTTTGATAGCCAAAATCCAGAGGACCTCTGGCGGCACCTGGATTCTTTTCAGAAACGGACAAATGCTGAAGTACTGGCAATTCCGCACAATGGCAACTTGAGCAACGGGCGCATGTATTCTGTCGAAACAAACGACGGCAAGCCTCTCACGCGAGAGATTGCCGAGCTACGTGCACGCCTGGAGCCTCTTGTCGAGGTAACGCAGATCAAGGGAGATGGCGAGGCGCACCCAATGCTGTCCCCGAATGACGAATTTGCTGACTACGAAACCTGGGATAAATCCAACCTTAACGGGACAGAAGCCAAACGACCAGAGATGATTAAATACGAATATGCCCGCGAAGCACTCAAGACTGGCCTAAAATTGAAGCGTAGCTTGGGCATCAATCCCTTCAAATTCGGCATGATCGGCAGCACCGACTCCCACACGTCACTTTCGACAGCGGCAGAAGAAAATTTTTTTGGTAAGCACTCCGGTGTTGAACCCGAGCCCGGTCGCTGGAAGCATGTTGTCATCGAGGCACCAACACCAGAATTTACTGTTATGGGTTGGCAGCAGGCGGCATCGGGCTACGCGGCAGTGTGGGCCAACGAAAATACTCGTGAAGCTATCTTCGACGCGATGAAACGCAAGGAAACTTACGCCACAACCGGCACCCGAATGACAGTGCGTTTTTTTGGCGGTTGGAACTTCATTGATAGTGATACGCGCTCGAGATTGCCGGCCAGGACGGGTTACGCGAAAGGCGTGCCCATGGGCGGGGAGCTGGCAGCCGCAACGGATGGCAAATCACCATCTTTTCTCGTCGCCGCCGCAAAGGATCCGTATAGCGGTAACCTCGATCGAATCCAAATCATCAAAGGATGGTTGGACGAAAACGGCGATACTCAAGAACGGGTCTATGACGTGGTTTGGTCTGACGGACGCGCTCAGGACCCGGACGGCAAAGTGCCGCCGGTTGCCAATACTGTTGATGTAGAGACCGCCACCTGGAGCAACTCTGTCGGATCGCCAGAGCTGATCGGCGTTTGGAAGGACCCTGAATTCAACCCGACGCAGAGCGCATTCTATTATGCACGTGTGATCGAGATCCCGACACCCCGCTGGACGGCCTATGAGGCACTTCGGTTCAAAATTAAAATGCCGGAACGCATCCCTATGACGACGCAGGAGCGTGCCTATACCTCGCCGATTTGGTACTCGCCGAACGGCTAGTTTGATCCAAAAGACACATTCAATTCGAGGCGAGCTTATGTGGCCGCCTCGACCTCCTATTCATTTCAAGTTGAATTCGATCGGTATTTGCGCGCCGGTCACCGAGCGAATTTTCCGGTCAGCTCATCAGCTTCGATCCAATGTCATTGCGGCATTTGAATTGGAGCCCCACTCCTACTCGGACGCAAATTGATGGACAATGTAATCGTCATCTAAGAATTCGATCCACAATGCCGGGAATTGTTCGTCGCCCCACCTCAGTCGCATGTCACGCCGGATTTGGCGTGAGGAATTGAACCTACTGCGTTTCAAACATCCTGGAAATGTCTAAACGTGTAGGCCGCGCTTCGGTAATTGTTGAGCCCCAAGTCCTGGCGAAGTTCCTTCGTCACCTTGAGCATTGCGGGCTCGATCGGAATTCCGCAGGCATTGGCAATGCGATCGTTCATCGAAAAGGTCGCAGCGACCGCTCCCACACCTGCGATTGCTTCTCTTCCCATGACGCCCGCCAAGGCATCGCGGGCGCGGTCCAGCACAGAGCGATCCGTGCCAAGCAAAGCATCCGCAAATTTCAGCAACTGACGGCCACCGTCAACACCGGGATCCTGTTTCGGATCGACCAGCGCCATTGGGTTCACCTCGATGTTTGCTGCGCGTCCACTCTCACGGAGGAACCTGGCATGACTGGTGGTTCAGAAGAAACACTCGTTGATTGCCGAAACCCGTCCGGCAACAACCTCAGCTTGCGCCCGCGTCAGACTTTTGTGATGTTGATGATCTGGCACCATAACTTTAGCCATCGGCATATACTGAACTTCTTCAAGCTCAAGGTGCTCAGCCAGCTCACCAGGGACCAAACTGAGTGCTCGCATGATGTATGGTTGCCACTTGCCGCCGTACAACACTTGTGCGTCCTGCCCGCCTTCAGGCGAATTGGGGACGGTCGGCACGATTGCATGCTCGCGAACTGCCGAATTCGGTCGAGCCCGGTTGGGCTTGCCATCGCGTGCGTCTGGAAATGTACGTAGGGACGCGCCGATACTCCGTGCAAAAATATCGAAATTCACCACTCGCGAAACTATACCTACGATTTCGACGTACTCCTCGTCGGACAAACGATCACCCCTGACCGCATTGACCGCGGCTTCGTCAACGTCTTTTGGTGAAACAGCGAGTTTTCGGATAAACGCCTTTGCGCGTATTGGTAGCGCCACCTCGGGAGGCGGTGAACCGTTATCCGGCGCTTCCAATACGCCAGCCTCGATCCCTGCCTGACGTGTTTCGTAAGCAACAGCGAGGCGTTGAGCTCCCGTACCCCAATGCCCAGGCAAGCCAAGTCTCTGAAATTGCCTCCTATGAATTTCAGCCAGATCGAAGCGAACGTCGGACGCCGCATCCGCGTAGAACGGCTTTGTGTCCAAATTGGTCACACCTTTCCTCACTTTCTGGAGCGTTACCTGCCACATTAAACTGCATTTGGCACTGTGGTGCGAACTTTAGCCGTTGCCGTCTGGTACAATGAAGGGCGCTCTGCGCAACGTCTGATTGCACCACAGCCCAAAAATCAGAGAAGCAAACAGAGACAACCCTGACCATTGCTGCCAAAGTTGCCAGAATTAGCGGTGTTACCGGAGCGACCAGGATTCATTGAATGCCGCCTCAGCTCGCCTTAGCCAATCGACCAGGTCTTCCAATTGAGGTTGATCATGCGGGCAACTCGCCAAGTAGTTCGCAGGCCTCATCAAATTCCAGACGCGGCAGGCGGCGGAAGATTCTCGACGTATCGGCGTATCCCAAATTGCAAAGAAAGTTCGATTTAAGCGAAGATCCTTGAAAAAACGCCTCATCCACCTTGGTATTGTCGAAGCCCGACATGCCGCCGATATCTAGACCAACGGCGCGCGCTGCCAACATGAAATAGGCTCCCTGCAAGGTGCCATTGCGAAAGGCGTTGATTTGCGCAGCAGTCGCGTTTTTTTTGAAGATGTCCTTCGCATTGAGATTCGGCGGAAACAACCGCGGCAATTCCTCGAAAAAGTTGAGGTCGTATGCAATGATTGCCGTCACGGGCGCCGCCATCATTTTTGCAATGTTGCCTTCAATGAGGCATGGCCTCAAGCGTTCCTTGGCATCTTGCGACTGTACAAACAAAACTCGCATGGGCTGCTGATTCATCGATGTTGGGCCCATTTTTGCAAGATCATAGAGGCGTCGCAGCGTAGACATGGTCACTTGTTTGTCCTGCCAGCCGTAGTGCGTTCTGGCATCGAGAAGCATGAGCCGCAGTGTGTCGGAGTCCGCTTTGATACCCTCGTTTTGCATCTTCAGCGCATCCTGCCGCGCCTGCTCGTCTAGCTTTTCGAATTCTTCAGGCACTTGCTGTTCGCCCTCCTGGTTTATCAAACCTGTTTACGCAGCAGCAATCTCGGTCTCGCAATCAAATTCGGCTTCCCCGAACGGATTGCTCTTATCCTGCCACACGGTCCGATCGGAATTCCGATTCGGTTGACGTCTTTTGTAAGAACGCCCCAACGAAGAATACGGCTCTGAAATCGACAAAAGAGGCATCCGCAAAAGAATAGTGCGTTGTCACCGGCATGCGACCTGAACTAGATCTTAAGAAGTTTTCTCGCGGTTCCAGATAGGAGGTCAGCAACCTGTGCGTCGTTCATTTCCTCAACCCCCAATACATGACCTATCGGATCATATTCGCCCATATCATACGGGTAGTCGGTGCCGATTGCCAGATGGTCCGCTCCAAACACGTCCACCAAATATCTGAGTTGATGCAAACTAAATACGATGGTGTCAAAGTAGAGCTTCTTGAGGTAATGGGTCGGCGGGTTCGGCAAGTTGGCTTGGCAGTCTCTGCGAGCACCCCAAGCGTGATCAATCCGGCCTGAATAGCTCGCCAGATAGCCGCCGCCATGCGCCAACAGAATGCGCAAGTTTGGATAGCGCTCCAGAACTCCGCCAAAGATCAAGTGCTGCACTGCGAGGCTAGTGTCGAACGGGTTGCCGACTACATTAATGAAGTAATGCTCCTTTAGGCGCTCCCCCTCTGAAATGCCATTGGGATGCAAAAAGATAAGAGTATCGAGTTCCTGCGCCTTCGCCCAGAAGGGCTCAAACCGCTCCGATGCGAGGTCCTCACCGTTGATGTTCGTCAAAACCTGCATGCCCTTGAAGCCAAGGTTCTCGACGCAATGATCCATCTCGGCGAGTGCAAGGTCAGTATTCTGCATCGGCGCTGTGCCAAACGCATGCAGTCGCTTGGGGACCTGTTTCACAACTTCCGCAATGGCGTCGTTGGTCGCGCGGTTGGCCTCGGCAGCAACAGCAGCCTCCTTCCAGTGAAAGCTTTGCGGCGGGGCTGGAATTATGACTTGTTGGTCAATTCCCATAGCATCCATTTCGGCGATACGGCGGTCGAGGCTGCTAATGTGCTCGAGGCGGTCAGCGTTCTGCCGCGCATTTACTTCGGTGGTCAGCGGATTAGTAAAGACTGCGAACGGTATTGGAGCTGTATCAGGATGTGCGTCAGCGATCTTCTGCGCGGCGTCAATATGAATGTGAGCATGAATGTCGATTGCCGCAACGCCGGTCGGTCGGTTTCGCTTATTGTCGTGCGGGCGGGCGTGGGTCGGTCCATAAGGCCTAAGGGCTATCATTAGGGCATCTCGTGTGACTTGAAGAGAGACTGGTCTTTAACAGAATAAGGTCCGCGTCCGAAACCGCGAAGCCAGCTTGCTCATAAGCGAGTCTGATATGTCACGGGCACCCAACGATAAATTCCATTGATTAGTTCCACATAGCCTGTGGCAGGAAAAGGCATATGAAACCCTACAACCAAATGCTGATCCGTCGCTACCATGTCGAGTATACGCTTGCGCGTAGCTGTTGCCTGCTCCGGGACGTCATCGAACGCGACGCGCCATTCGGGTCTCTGCATCGAAAACACGTAATGGTTGGTCACATCACCCCAGATCAGACAGGTCTTGCCTTCACTTTCAATGAGGTATGACATATGCCCGAGTGAGTGACCGAACGATTGAACCGCCTTGATGCCCGGAACAACGTCCTGATCTGGCTCGAGAAAGGTCATATTCTCAGCAACTGGCACGAGGAGACGCATGAAGAGATCGCGATTCTCTCGACGTTGCTCTGGGACTTTTGCGCCACTCTTCCACTCGTCAAACTCGCGCCGACCGATCACGTATCGTGCGTTCGGAAAGGCCAGCTCATCGCCTTCGCGTAGACCGAGTATATGATCTGGATGGACATGCGTGAATGCGACAATGTCAATGTCTTCAGGGCGATAGCCGACTTCGGGCAGCAGATCGCGCAACTGTCCGGCCCCGTCACTCCGCCTGGCTGCGCCAAAACCGGTATCGAAGAGCACGAGGTGTTGACCTGTGTTGACGATGGACAACGTGAAGGTGTGCTCCATCTTGTTTGCCGGCAAATTGTTTGCAGCTGCGAGCGTCTCGATAGCCCCAGCGTCTTGGTCGATGCAAAAGGGAGGTTTAACGTTATCGAGCAGAAAGGCGCCATCCAGGATGGTGGTTACCTCGAAGTTGCCCAACCGAAATCTATGGGTTTTTGAGCGCTGAGCGCCGAGCAGTGGTGCAGCCAAATCCGTTTCCTTTCAATCAATCTTTGCAACCCAAGGCGCATATAACGCCCTGCATCGCTAGTTCACCTTGCGACCTAAAAACCTTCATCCCTTTTGAGAAAGGCCGGCCAAGCTCTCCAGAACAGCATTGACGCTTGCGGTGTCAAGCTTATCCATACCTTGACCGCGCGCGCTCGCATATAAGACGTCGGTCACCGAAAAGAGGGGAGATGGACAGTTCAGACCGCGCGCAAAGGCGCTGATCAGCTCGATATCTTTGCGCCAGACATCGTTTTTCATCGTAGCCGGTTCATAGTGGCGTTCGACCATCATCGGTCCGCGTACTTCCAGCATGCGCGAGGAAGCAGCGCTGGTGCACAATACATCAAACGTCATTTGCGGATCGAGGCCTGCTTTGCGAGCGAGCACCAGCGCTTCTGCCGCGGCAACGTTATGGATTGAAACCAGTAGATTGGCGACGAGTTTCATTTTCATGCCGTTGCCAAACGGCCCCAGATAGCGCGTTTCACGCGACATCGCATCAAATACTGGCAGGCACTTTGAGACGCTGCTTTCGTCGCCGCTTGCAAAGACGACAAGATCTTTGTTGGCAGCCTGTGCCCCAGTCCCACTGAGGGGACAGTCGAGCAAAACGATATCCACCTCCGCTAGCAGATCGTGGGCGGCCCGCTTGTCTTCAATTGGCAGTGTCCCGCATTCTGCCACGACACATCCGGCCCGGCCATTCTCTCGGATGTCTTGGGCTACGTCGCGCAAGGCATCGGTACTCGGAAGCGACGTCAAGACCACGTCGACAAGCGCAGCGACTTCGCCTGCACTACGGGTCGGCTTACCGCCACTGTTGCGGAGCCTTGAGATCGCCTTCTCGTCTGGATCAAAGCCGACCACGTCCAGTCCGCCAGCGATCATGTTGGACGATATTGCAGTCCCCATAATTCCCAGGCCAATCATTCCTGCTTTGACTGTTTCGCTCATCATCGGCCTCCGTCACTTTACAATAGCGTGTGGCACGCGCACTGCTACTTTCTCAACGTCGCAAACTGTCGTCACCCTTTTAGCGCGCGACTGCTCACTCTTTTCCTTGCCTTGGGCGTAAAATCCACGCTCAGCGCATTGCCGCCGACCGGATTTCTTGCACTCACCCTCGCCTCCTGGCGGCTTGAATTCGAAGAATACTGGCGCCGCCACGACAACTTCTGGCAAACCAGCTTCACCACAGGTTACATCTACTTGCATTCCCTTGAAACGAGCTTTTTCTTTCTGTGATAGAGCGCGCGCAACGGCAACAAAGACAATCTTGCATCTGGCAAATCAGATAGATGATTGCCACCGTCAAAAGCCAGCGATCTCCGAAAAGTATGCGCCACAGAACAGGTGACGCGCCAATCGAGCCGTTCTAACATCTATGGATGACATTGCCGGTTGGTGGAGGAAACGTGAAAGCACTAGATTTCGACTATGTTAGGCCCGCCACACTCGATGCTGCGCTTCAAGAGTTGGAGAATACCGACGCTAATGCGCGCGCGATCGCCGGCGGGCAGAGCCTGGTGGCAATGATGAATTTCAGACTGGCACAGCCCGAACGCTTGGTAGACCTCAGCGACATCGCGGCACTGAGATTTGTGCGCGATATCGGTGACGCGATTGAAATTGGTGCGATGACCACGTTTGCCGATCTCGAAAGATCGGAACTCGTTGGTGAACACTTTCCGTTGCTCCGCGCAGCCCTTCCTCACATTGCACATCCCTCCATTCGCAGTCGCGGCACTATCGGCGGCAGCGCTGCACTTGCAGACCCTGCTGCCGAAGTGCCAGCATTGCTTCTCGCTGCGAATGCCCGACTTAATATTGTCTCGACTGCTGGCAGCAGAACGATGGATGCACACAACTTCATTGTCGGCACCTACGAGACCGCGCTCAAAGCAAGCGAACTGTTGCGATCGATAACCATACCAAAACCTCCAGCAAACGCCCGATTTGCATTCTGCGAATTAGCACGGCGGCACGGGGACTACGCGATGGTCGGAGTGGCCATGGCCGCAGACTCCGTAGTACCCATAACCAATCTTCGGGTTGTCCTTTTCGCCATCGGCGATACTGCTATGCGTGCGGCCGCCGCCGAAGCAGCCATGGACGGCACAGCTCGCGAGGATGCCGGAGCCCGTGAAACAGCCCTTGCAGCGCTCGAAGAGTTAGATTTTCGTGCTGATCTCAATGCGGGCGTCGACACAAAGCGCCACCTCAGTCGGGTCATATTGAAAAGAGCGTTTGCGGAGTTGACGGAATGAGCAGGAGAATGGACATCGCCCTTTGCGTAAACGGCGAGCGGGTGAACGAGACCGTCCCAACGCGTATCTCACTTGTCGACTTCATCCGCGATACGCTTGGCCTTACTGGCAGTCATGTCGGCTGTGAACACGGCGTTTGCGGAGCCTGCACGCTCGAAGTCGATGGCAAAATGGTGCGCGGTTGCTTAATGCTGGCAGTTCAAGCTAATGGGGCGAACATCACGACCATTGAGGGACTTACGGCAAGCAACAGGGCTGCCGCACTGCAAGCGGCATTTCACGAGCACAATGCACTACAGTGTGGCTACTGCACTTCAGGAATGATTGCCAGCGCGTTGCAGTATATCGAATCCGGCGGAGCGGCAAACCGACAAAAAATTCGAGAGCACATCTCAGGCAACTACTGTCGGTGCACCGGCTATCAGGCGATTGTCGATGCGATAGAGAGCGTTATTGAGGGGCAAGAAAATTCATGATCGAAGCGCTCAACTTCTTTGATCGACCTAACTCTTATATTGGACGGTCAATACCACGTCCCGACGCCAAGCGGCTCTTGCAAGGTCGAGGACAGTACGTTGATGACCTGCAATTACCACGCATGGTACATGCGGCTTTCGTGCGCTCGCCATTTGCGCACGCACGGATCGGATCAATTGATACTACAGCTGCCAACGCGATGCCAGGCGTTGTGGCAGTCTTTACTGGAAGAGATCTGACAGACGTCGTCACGCCATATGTTGGCGTCTTGACGCACCTCCAGGGCTTGAGATCACCGCCCCAAATGCCGCTTGCTGTCGAAAAGCTGTGCTGGGTCGGCGAGCCTCTGATTATGGTTTTGGCACGAAGCAGGGCGCTGGCGGAAGATGCTTGCGAACTTATCAATGTCGACTATGAGCCACTTGAAGCAACATGCGACGCTGAGCGCGCGCTTGATCCAGATGCGCCAATCATTCACGCCGAGCTTGGAAGCAACCTCTGTTGGGAGCGTCTCGTGGAGGCGGGTGACGTCGATCAGGCCTTCGCCCAACCGGGTGTTACCGTTATCGAACGTACGTTTCGCTTCGGGAGGCATACCGGTGTAACCCTAGAACCACGAGCCATCATAGTGGAGTTCAATCCGGCAGAAGACACCATGATCTGCCATCACAATGGCCAGGCGCCACATATGATGCAGGCCATTGTGGCCAAACATCTGGATCTCGCTGAGGAGAATGTCCGCTTCATTACGCGCGATGTGGGTGGGTCCTTCGGCATCAAAGTTCATACATATGGTGACGAGATCGCTGTGGCGGCAGCCGCCAAGATCCTTGGCAGGCCCGTAAAGTTTGTTGCCGACCGCAATGAAAGTTTCGTGAGCGACATACACGCACGCGACCATCGCGTGACGGGGCGCATCGGAGTTACAGGTGTCGGCGAAATTGTTGGCCTTGAGATCGATGATTTGACGGGCATCGGCCCCTATAGCATGTATCCTCGCACGTCCGCGATCGAATGCAACCAGATCCTCAATCTAACAGGCGCGCCATATAAATTGGAGAACTACCGCGCCCGCGGGCGAGTCGTGTTTCAGAACAAGAACATGATGTGTCAATATCGAGCTGTCGGGCACCCCGTTGCCATGGCGGTCGCTGACGGTCTTGTTGAAGCCGCAGCTCGCACAATCGGCCTCGATTCTGTCGATCTCAGAATGCAAAATCTTATAGCCGATGATGCCTATCCAATTGCGTCCGCAACGGGCATGAAATTTGATGACTTGTCACATCACAAAGCCTTCCAAAAGCTTTTAGATGTGATGGACTACGAAGGCGTGAAGGTGGCTCGGGAAAAGGCGAGGAAAGAAGGCAGATATCGGGGTATCGGCTTTGTTTCGATGGTCGAAGTGACCAATCCCAGTCCGATGTTCTACGGTGTCGGCGGCGCCCCAATCTCCGCTCAGGACGGAGCGACGATCCGCCTGGATGCGAAAGGCGCCATCCACGTCGCGTCATCCGTCACGGAGCAGGGGCAAGGTGCCAATGCAGTGATGGGACAGATCGCTGCCGACGTGTTTGGAGTTCCGTTAAAGAGAGTAAAGGTAACGACCGGCGATACCGCGGTCACGCCTTACGGCGGCGGCACTTGGGCATCGCGCGGCACTGGCATCGCAGGGGAAGCCGTTCTGCTTGCGGCGAACGATCTCAAATTGCAAGTTCTCGATGTGGCCAGTGTTATACTGCAGGCCGACTCGGCACAGCTCGATATCGTCGAGGGTCACGTGGTGAACTTGGACGGCACGCGGCGCATGTCGTTGGCTGATCTCGGTACGATGGTCTACTACCGCGGCAACGAATTGCCGGCCGATACAAAACCCGAACTCATAGCGACTCGCCACTTTCGTGTAACTGACTTTCCCTTCGTATTCACGAATGGTGCGATGGCTGCAGAAGTCGAGGTTGACATTGACACTGGGTTCGTGACTGTCCTCAATTTCTGGGCGGTAGAAGATTGCGGGCGAGTAATCAACCCTCGACTCGTCGATGAACAGGTTCGCGGAGGGGTTGTACAAGGCATCGGTGCTGCGCTCTACGAAGAGTGCCTCTACAATGACGAAGGCCAATTGATGAATGCATCGATGGCCGACTATTTGGTCCCGATGGCGGCCGAAATGCCTGATATTATCGTCGCGCACGTCGAAACACCAACTAAGACGTCAGTGCTTGGCGCAAAGGGGGCAGGTGAAGCTGGCACTGGTGGTGCGCCGGCAGCCGTCATGAACGCGGTCAATGATGCGCTTTCACCGGTGGGTGTTTCGATCGAAACCATGCCGATGACGCCGGAGAGAATCCTAAAGGCTTTGGGCGTGGTCTAAGCAACCGGAGCCCCGGCGGTCTATTTTCGATTTTTTGGGCAAATTGAACCAATGCTGCAAAACGTAAAGCACCGTGGTCGCGTCATCATAATCGGCGGTTCGATGGGGGGGCTTTTCGCGGGCCTCCGCTTTATGACGTCTGGATGGGACGCCCACATCTACGAGAGGGTTGAGCAAGAACTTGACGCACGCGGTGCCGGAATTGTCACTCACGAAGAGCTTTTTGATGCCATGCGCTTGGTTGGGGTCGATCCTGGCGACGACATTGGCGTGGCGGTCCGCGGTCGCTCGGTTTGGGCGAAGGACGGCAAACGGATCTGTCAGCGGGAGTGGCGGCAAGTCATGACATCCTGGGGCCTCCTCTATGGCAAACTGTTGGCAGCCTTCCCGCGCGAGCGATACTACTCAGGTATGGAGCTTGTCGAAGTCCGCGAAAAGGGAGAAATCGTTCAAGCGGTTTTTGCTGACGGCACCGTTGCCGAAGGCGATCTACTTGTCGCTGCCGACGGTATTCACTCTACGGTTAGGACGCAATTGGCCGCGAAACAACGGCCGGAATACTGCGGATATGTAGCTTGGCGCGCTCTGGTTCCAGAACAGGAATTGACAGCAGCCTTTCGTCGCGACGTCTTCATGGACTTTTCATTCTGCCTACCGCCCGGCGAGCAGTTTGTCGGCTATCCCGTCGCCGGCCCTAACAATGACCTGCGCGCGGGTCACCGCAATTATAACATCGTTTGGTATCGCCCAGCCGATCCCCGCCAAGACCTTCCTTTCTTGCTGACGGATGTAGACGGTATCAACAACGGTGTATCGATCGCTCCGAATCGGATTCGGAAAACGGTCATTGACGCCATGTTTTCAGACGCTCAGAGCATTCTCGCAAGTCAGTTTGCCGAGGTACTACTCAAAACAGCGAGGCCTTTTATACAGCCGGTGTTCGACCTGACTACTCCGCGAATGTCGTTTGGATCGGTTGCAGTTGTCGGCGATGCCGCATTCGTAGCGCGGCCCCATGTCGGAATGGGCGTCACGAAGGCAGCCGACGACGCTATTGCCTTAGTTGACTGTTGCGAGAAACATGGCAACCTGCGGAGCGGACTTGAGACTTTCGACCGCAAACGCCGTCCGGAATGCAGCTTCATTGTTCAGCACGCACGCGACCTCGGCTGTTATTTGGAACCTCACGAGAAGACCGAGGCCGAGCGCCGCTTCGCCCAAAAACAATGTGCACCTGCTGCTGTGTTGGAAAACTCGGGCGATACCAAGTTCCTGAGAGAATTCAGACAAAAATGGGCATCAACACGTCGAGAATTATGAACGCCTACATTGAACACCATATGAAAGAGGCCGGATAAACGCTTACGGTCGACTGTCCGATCAACGACTAACAAAGGTTTGAGTGAGTTGCCTATGCTCAGCTCGCTCGACGAACCGTCTTGTGACTAAGAAAGAGCGACCGCCAATTACTCGGTGCGCTACTACCGCTACACAACCAATTGGGGACCTGCCATGTCCGGACCGCAGATTACAAAACACGACATTCTTAAGGCCTCAGAAGGCATGCTGCAAAAGCAGCTCTACGTGGTTTTCACCAAACCGACCAATGGGATGGGCCCGGTTATGGAGAACATTGAAGAGCATCTCAAGTTCCAAATTGAACTCGAGCGCAAAGGCGTCATGTTCGGCGCAGGACCATTCTGGGCAGACAATGAAGTCGACTGGCATGGAGAAGGTATGGTTGTGATACGTGCTGGCTCACTAGCCGAAGCACGCGATATCGCGGCTCAGGATCCGATGCACTCATCGGGCGCCCGTTCCTTCGAGGTCAGGCCTTGGCTACTCAACGAAGGAACGTTGACGGTAAAGGTCGACTATTCAACCGGTAGTCGAGAAATCATTTGACCGCCATCAGACGGAGGAACACGTGACGTCACTGTATCGGCGGCGGATCATGTGCAATGTACCAGTTATAGATTTCCTCGCTCGTCATGAAGACGACGCTCGGATGCTGCTTGAGCGTATCTAGAATCTCTTCAAAGTAACCAAAGCGGTGGGCCGCACCCGAAATGTAAGGGTGCACGCTGACACAAATGACTCGAACGCTGTCGTGACGGACTGCATCGTTGTGTAGCACTTGCAAGGCGGACTTTACTCGATCGAGCATGACGTGCGATTCGTGGCGCGATCCGGTCATAATCGGAATATCATTCAATTCGACAGTATAAGGGAGAGCCAGTAGTGGACGGTGGAGCGTCTTGACCCAGAACGGTAGGTCATCCATGACATAATCGGCAAACCACTTAAACCCGGCCTCCGCAATATAATCAGCAGTGTCAAACGTCTGACCAAGTCCGGGCCCTAGCCAGCCCGCCGGGAAACTACCTGTGTAGGTTTGGATGACGTCGACAGTCTGTTGTATCATCGCCTGCTGGTCCGTGACTTTCGATATGTGCATCTGCTCATAACAGTGGGCCATAAACTCCCACCCAGCCTGGTGCATAGCCTTCGCCAATGCAGGGCGAGATTCCAGAACCTTGGCATTGACGCAGATCGTTGGTTTGATCTGGCGCGCCGAAAGGGCATCCATCATACGCCAGATGCCAACACGCATGCCGTACTCATGCCAGGTCCAGTTGGGAATGTCGGGCAATATCGTTTGCCCACCTGGCGGGCCCAACATCGTCCTCGGCATCTCGCGCGTGACGTCCCACTCCTCGACATTCACAACCGGCCAGGCAATGATACGCCTATTGTCAGGTAGTGAGAGCTTGGGCCGGTCAACGATGGCAAGGAAATCAATGCGTTGATCCGGCTTCATTGGAGCCTGTCTGCCGACTGGTTCGATCATTTCAGTACCTGCCTTAAATTTATCCGCAGCCCGTGCAAATTGTTAACCCGCAAGTATGATCCGTTTGCAAGGGGCAACGCAAGCGCTCAGCCTCGGCGGCAAAAACTCCTGATCTCTAGAAATTGAAAGTCGAGGTACGCATTGCGCGCAAATTGTTCGCAGCAACATTCGATATTGCGAATGAAATAGCTCAGCGAGCGCCTACCCTAAGCGGCAATGGCGGTTAAAATGAAATATGCCAAATTTGATTTCAACGCACGTGTAGTTCGAGACCGGAGGAGTGGAGGCCCAAGCCGCCGCTGGTCATATCGATATATGAGATGTTGGGGCTCGAATCGACCACCAATCAGTAGTGCTAAGAATGATGCAAATGCTGAGCCATTCGGTTCCTCAGCCAATGGCACAGAGGAGACGCAACTGTCGCACCAACTTAAAGGGATAGGCGCAGGAGGGCTTCACCAGTCTACTTGCGCGCGAACACCCAGACCCTTGACATCTTCGCCGTCGTATTTGCCGCCGTCGATCTTTGATTCGCTATACTGGAACTTTAGGGCGGTATAGTCGGTCGGCCACCAATTCAATCCAAGCAACCAGGTCCCTTGCTTGCTGCACGCTTCACAGTTGACATACGAGTACTTGTGGAAGCCGCGACCATTGTCACGGAGGTCGAGGACGTCATAGCGGCCAGCAATCTGAAAAGCGCCCCATCCACGGTTGTGACCATGAAGCTGAAGCGGGCGGTTGACTTTGACACGCCCAAACGACCCGGATTTCGCACGATAGTTGCGCGTCTCACCTGTAAGGAACCAGCTGGCGTCGACATACCAGCCGTTATACGTTGAGCTCACTTGCGACAAGTGGGCGGGAACGTTCGGCTCGAGTTGTGCATACTCACCTTGGACCGAGAAGGGTCCGGCAACGATCGCACCTTCAATGACAAACATATCATCTTCATCCGCCAAATTGGGTGTCTCAACGAAGCTATCTGCTAGGTGGAGGTCAGCGCCACGTGCGCGATATCGAAACAGCTCTAATGTCTTATCATCGTCTCCACCTCGTTTCGCGCCGGCAGTTCGATCTCGGTAACTCGCGCCCAAATGTACAACCATTCCATCTCGATTGATTGGTGCGACCGTTCCGCGAATGGCGAATGCTGTCGGGTCGTCGTACCACGTTCCTTGATCTTCAACTGTGCTGCCATAATATCCGGTCTGGAATGACCAGAAGTCACCACCCAGAACAACGCCAGCGCCGATTTGGCGATCCAAATTGAACGCTTTTGTGAACGCAGCCCTTTCAAGAAACGTGATAAAGCGCGAACTCGTCACCTGTTCGAGTGAGTTGTGAACGTGGGAGTTTCCGGCTCGAGCTTCTGCCGTCCTTAGATCCAGCCGCAAATCCGGAGCATAGGCAACGTAAGCATCTTTGATGCTAGTGTCGTCACCGGCGAAATCGACCTCAAATTTATACTTCCAGTCGTAGAAGACATGACCTTCGACGCCCAGGCGCGCACGCCGCAGCTCAACGCCATCGATATCGTGACCACGACGCTTCTTGTGGTCCCCTCTTTCCTGAATTTTATCAGCAGGCTGATTTACCGTGTTGTAATCTGCCATAATCCGACCGCGGATTTTCAGCTTATACTTAGACTTGCCGCCGTCTTTGGGGCTTGAGAATTCAGGTGCCCCTTTCCAATTCACCTCAAGATCGGTTTGCTTTCCGCCAGCATCTGCCGCTTCTTGAGCGGCGGCGGCTTCCGCCCTTGCTTTATCCACTTGACGTTGAAGCTCACTCATTTGCGCCTGCAAGGCCCTCATTTGAGCCTCAAGGTGAGTAACGTCGCCCCCAGCGATCGCAAGTGTACTGGAGACACCATGAATCCAGCTTGCGCCGATTACTGCAAGCAAGAGCGTCCCCAGTCCATATGATTTCATGTCGAAATTCTCCCGTGCGCCCCAAACTTATCACTGACAGCTTAGGTTGATTCCGTGACAGCACATCCACGTTGAGCATGCTTTCCGGCTTCGCGGGTACGATTATGAGATTCATGATGCAAACGCGCATCTCGCCAAGCATAAAAACTGGCTGCAGATCTCTCGAGCGGTCCTGTGGAGACCAGGCTGACCGCACGTCATTTGCTTCAACTCAGGCACTGGCTAGCCCAAATCCGCGTGCTTCCGGACAAAGCAAGACTACGAATTCCACGACCTTGCTCTTGCCGAGTTCGCGACACGTGCTCCGGCGCGAAGTTAATGTCAATCGTGGTCTATGATTGTTGCTACCGATCAATGGTTTGAGCAATGCCCAACTGGCGGCATTTGCCAGCGGTTCCATCTGGGTGGCGATGCGCAAATAGAACTAGAAAACCCCCAATCTCGAGACTGGGGGATGGATTACCGAACAGGATTGATATGGAAAACAAAGCCGGTTCGGCGATCAAAGATAGAAACTAGTGGGTATCATCCCGGCAGTCGAAAAACTTGTACTTCCAGAACGGTCGTCCGGTTCGCTTCCACTTATAGTAAAAGTAACCGCATCCGTAGCCGTGTCTGAATTTGTAGAAATGCCGGCGATGACGCCACTTTCTTTTGAAACCGCGGCGACCGGTTTTGACGATGCCATCGCTCATGGCCGGTGTCAGTGTATCAACGGTTGCCCCGGTGACACCAGCCGCACTTGCGCTGGACGTTGAAACGGCACCCAATGCCATGATTGCTGCTGCCAAGCCGATGATTGATTTCTTGCTCATTTTTCTCACCTATATGTGTTGATGAGGTTTTTTTTTCTAAGGTCCTCATCTTATTGGGTTGTCGTCACTGTCTATGACTTGTTTGTTTCGTCGTTGATGCGATTAACATGCTCTCAACGGTGCTGGCTTGCAGTATCCCGAGTGACACCCGTCAAATAATGTTGACGGACGCTTTCAGATTATCATCAGTCGCTCACTTTGGCCGGCAGCCACTATCGCACGATCGCAGAGCGTCGATATAGGGTCTCCCAGATCACCTTGATCTTCGCGGCACGGTGGGCGTTAGCTGGCCCAAAAACAGGTTGGTGCCTAGCGTTTTTCTAGTGGCGTTCAATTGGTCGTGTCGTTTGCGAATTTATGCTGACCAGCGGGACTTGATGAAGGAAAGTACCGCAACGGCATCTTCATCGGAAAGGACGCCGGCGTAGGCCGGCATGCGTGTTTTGTAGTCGTTGCCGGCCAGACTAGTAACGCCGTGTTTCGTAATCTCGAACAGATGCTGGTCGCTGTGATGCCAATTGTGGCCGCTGCTGTCGTGAGGAGGCGCCGGTAGATAACACAGGTCGTCCCATTGTTTCCAATTGGGCTCACCCTCCAGGTCCTTGCCGTGACAAGAGCTGCACTGGTCAATGTAAACCTTTCTACCACGCGCTACGACCTCGACGTCATCCGGTCGAAGCGCGTCGCCCTCGTTCCCGATTTGGTCAACGCTCATTGTCATCCTGGAGG
>JBPCWA010000013.1:0-2748 GCA_051009975.1 Hyphomicrobiaceae bacterium | reverse complement strand
GAACAGCCGCGGGTGGCCCCTTATGTACTTCAAAACTGACCGGGCCAAGCTTTTCCGCGTTTCGGCGCATTCGACGCAAATCGGACCGTCGACCGGCCTTCAAGCATTGGTCTGGATTATCCCAACTTCCATCGAGTTTTAACGTAGGTGAGGTCTCTGAGGCGCGTGTCACCACCCAGCCGCGGCAGCTATATGCTTGTTTTATTGCTTCAATTACCGGAGAAGTGGCAGGCAATCGTGGAAGAAAAATGGGCAGCCCAGTTTCCACAAGTCGCTGGGCTAATTCCTCGAGTGCGGAATCTTCCCTGTAGAGAAGATCCATAGGCTCACCCAAATCATCCGAACCAGGCAATATCAGACGCGGAAGGAACTTGTGTCTCCTTCTGATTAGGGGCGCAATGGCGACAATATCATCAGTCGAATTAGAAGATACAATATATAGTTTGTCATCCGCATTCAGTGTTTCAAGGCAAGCCTTAAACCAAATGTAATGCTGCATTGGGCTAGGCACATCCGCGGCAAGCGTCTCCCATCCGACCGCAAGGTGTGAAAGCAAATTGTCTTGATTTGAGTTTGGTTCATAAGTTTCTTGCAATGCCATTAATGCTGTCGAAACCTCTAGAACAAAATATTTTTGGTATGTTAATCTGGTCCGACAACCTTGATGGCGCAAGCGGACACCATCAAGAGGATTAAAACGATCATAACGTTTGAGCATCCCCCTGAAATGCAGGCGATTTGAGGTAGGGTCTGTCAGCCTATGATTGACGGCTGAAACGCTCGTGCTGATTTGCGGAAGAACAGGTTAAAGCGCTCTCGAAGGAGTAGGCCGCCGCGATTCAGGCTGGGCGAGATGTTCCTCCGTCATGACGTCAATCAGTGCCCTATTCGAAGTGCCCTTTTAATTGTTAAACGCGCAACTTGGACGGCGGTTGCACGCGTCGCTACACTGATGACGCAGGGTACAAGTTTTCATCTGGCTACTCGTGACGTACTGCGGGTTCTAGTGGGACCGCAGGAAGATTTCGCCCAAAGGCGATTTCTCGGGCGAGATGCCGGAAGATTATTTGAATCGACTACACTTCTCGGAATGTCTTCCAGATCGCGTCCATAAACGGCTGTAGCAGGTACTTCGCCAGTGTGCGTTCGCCAGTAACGATCAATACGTCTGCGGGCATACCTGGGACAAGCTCGATGTCCGGTCCTATGCCAAGCAATTCCTCACGAGCGACTTCGACCCTCGCGAGAAAGTAAGGTTGGCTCGTAGCCTCATCCATTAAGCGGTCCGCCGAAACAGATCTCACGACACCGTCGACGCGGGGTGTTGAGCGTGTTGAGAAGGCCGAAAGTTGAACTTGTGCCTTTAAACCAGCGTGAACGACATCGATGTCCATCGGAGATACATGGGCATCGATCATCAGCTTTTCTTCCGCCGGTACGATGTCGAGAATCGGAACGCCCGGCTGCACGACGCCGCTTATGGTTTTAAACTGAAGGTCGACGACGGTTCCGCTAACCGGCGCTTCAATAACCGTGCGGTTGAGGATGTCTTTGCTAGCGCGCAGCTTCTCTTTTAAGGACCCAAGTTCTGTTCGCGTCTCATCTAATTGAGTAGCGATCTGATTAGCGCGCTCGGCTTGATTAGCGACAAGTTGAAGCTCGGCTTCGCCAATCTGTTGTTGGGCCTGAGAAATCGAAGCCTGAAACTGACCTCGCCGTCCCCCGATCTCCGCTTCCATGCGCAGCATGCGTAATAATTCAGGTTTAGGCAGATAACCTTTGCGCTCGAGTTCTCGCTTACCTTGAAGCTCTTCTGAGATGAGTTCGAGTTGACGGGTCGTGCTTGCAACCTGCGCTTCGTATCCTTTGATTTGCTCCTTCAATTGGCCAACACGCTGGCGCAGGATTCGTTCTTTGGCCCTATGCGTCTCTTGGCGTGCCTGAAACAACTCCCTCTGAACGCTGATAGCTGCGGAAGCTTCCGGTCCGCCATTCAAAAGCTCAGGCGGAAATTCTACTTGCAATGCATTTTCACGCTCGGCCCCAAGCCGAAATTCTGCGATGCGCAAGGTGGCCTGTTGTTTCAGTAAGAGATCGTGATTTGCCTTCGGCTGGATACTTTCCAGAACCAGCAATGCTTGCCCCTTCTCCACGACGTCTCCATCACGCACGTGGAGCGCACGAATGATGCCGCCTTCCAGATGCTGCACCGTGCGCTTACTACCATCGGGGCTGATAATGCCCGGCGCAACCGCACCGCCAGCGAGGGGCACAACCGCAGCCCAGACGCCAAACCCGAACAAGAAGACACAGATCAGAAATACACCAATGCGGACCGGCCACTGCACGCTTTGGTCCAACACTTGGATATTCGTTCGCTCCGGATCGTAATGCTGCAGGACCGTCGCATGGCGCTGAATAACGATCTCATTTCCCTTTGCTGTCATGGCGCACCCAATTAGACTTGTTCACAGAAAACGCGCTCTGCGTCTCGCCGCGTGACGCGATCTGCTACGTACTGGCCGCGGACCGTGGACTATTCAAGCCGTCGCCCCTTTTCGGTACCGCGCGCTTTTGTATTTGTTCCGTTGAGACCTTACGTAGCCTTGAAAGTACTTCATCGCGAGGCCCGAAGAGCGTCACACGACCCTCTTGAAGAAGCAGGACCTTGGTTGCCTCCGAAAGCGTTGATGGTCGGTGGCCAACCATGACGATCGTTGCGCCGCGCGCCTTTAGCTCGCTTAAGGC
>JBPCWA010000012.1:0-3456 GCA_051009975.1 Hyphomicrobiaceae bacterium | reverse complement strand
CCACGAAGTTCACGAAAATCATCAGTTATTCGGTCCAATGCCTTCGCTAGTTTGCGTTTTCCGATACCCTCTAATTCCAAGATGCGTATGTATCCAAATGTTTCTGATCTACAGTATCGCATCATCCAAGCGGCTGTTTTCTTGGGCTTTCCAAAGCCATGGGTCGCAAGTGTTGCAGCCGTGATTTTAAAAAGTTTTTTGATCTTTTTAGGTTTGAATTCTTGCCAGAACTTGGGCTTGAGTTCAGGGTTGAAATATCGCTTTCTTCCGTCAACATTTTTGGCGAAAAGCTCAATGTGCCCGTCGTTTAGCGGACGAATCATGTCGCACATAATGTCAAATAGCTCGACGTCGCTTGTAAGTGAGGTGACTCGAGGTCGAAAAAGTTTGTATTGATTTTCCCAATTGACATTGCGCAACTCAAAGAACGGATAACGATTGTTGAACGTTCTCCAGAACGTCTCAAAATTAACTTCTGGATTACGGTCGATTTTTCGACTGCCCATAGCTACCTGCCCCTATCGTCAGATTCACTGACAAATATGACTTATACCCGACCGACCTTGCCCTTGCGGACAAGACTTTCCTGTTCGATCGCTTGGGGCTGAACCATAGATGGCGCGCAATCGATTGTATCGGCAGGGCTTCCCTCATAAATTCCCGATGGCAGGTCCATCTCCTTGAGAACCAAAGAGAGAGGCATGAGCGTCGAATTCGACGCGACCCGCGCGCCGCTCATAATCGTTGCACCAAAATTGACAGTGCACTCGTCCCCGACGTGACACTGTTTGACTTTTAGTGTCATGTTCTCGAACGTGTGAAATTGGAGGAATCCGTTGATGACACAGTCTTTCCCGAAACTTACAGCGTTCCAGTCTGAGGCTTGCATGGGTTCTGACATGAGAGTTCGCGCGCCGATCCTGCAGCCCATTAGGCGCAGGATCGGATTGGCAAAAATTGTTCCGGCGCACAGACCAACTACGCCACGGCACCAGACGAAGAAGCAATCCTGAGCAAAAAAATAGGCGAAGTGTTTCCATGACCAAAACGGAGTTGCGTCGTCCCTACCCCACTCGTTCCCGACAAGCACGCGTTTGACCGAAGCTGACGCGAGGACGAGCATGGCCTCTGTCAATATCAAAGAACTAATAGCGTTCACGACTGGATTTACCCCATATCGCATCAGACTGACGTAGAAGATAGCAAAAAGGAGACCCTCCAATATGCGAAGAATCCCTATGCTGAATACGTCATTGAGAAAGATACGAGCCAAGAAAAGGCGGAACCCAGGTGGTTTTTGATTTTTGTTTTCTTCATCAAATGAGGCACTAGCAAACTTTATGGGTGGGTTGCCGGCAATGGAGACCGGCTCTTCAAGTCGCGTGCGCATCTGACGACGGTAGTCGATTTCGTTTGCCGGAGTAGAGACCCCTACGAGAAAGTTGGACGGGAACTGCCCGTATTCTGTCACGCAATTATTCCCACTGAAGAAGTTTTTTGGGAGGCTGAGCTGACGGAGTGTGAGGGCCTCTGTATCGTAGTCGAGCATGTTTGTGAAACAGCCGTTGGACCAAAAGATCTTGGCGTCGGCACTGGTCAATTCGGGTACAAGATTAAACATGACATCGCACTCCGTGGCTCCCAGGCGCGAAAATCGTACGCCCGCAATCGCCCTCAAATACTGCCCGGTGATTGTCCACGTCCAAGTGGTTTGGATCGCGTTCATGCGACTCAATCGATAGAGTGCGAGTGCGCCGGTAAGCCCACGGGTCGGATGGAGACCTGGCGAGAGGGCCGTTAGTCGGATGAATAGGCAGCTCAGAACCGACGTCGTGCATACACTTAGCCACGAAACGAGAAAGGCGTAGAGAGACAACTGCACTATAATTTCGCTGATCGCCGCGGTTTGAAAATAAGCGCTTGATAGGTTTGCTTCACCTACCGGAATAATGCCACGTGTAAACCACACGATCGCGGCTGTCGGTACAATATTTAGAATAATGAATGATGCCACCTGAAAGAGGATGTTCAGCGTTTCGAGCTGCCAAATCAGCAATCGACAACGGCAGGACTCAGCGACGCGCCTCAGTCGCACGACACTACCGACGCAACGGGCCGGCGCTCCCTCCCACATTTCCCACGGGCCAACATCGTTATCGATGGGCGAGAACGGAGTTACCCAGGCGCCCTTGCCTATTGTGACATCTGGGGCGATTGCGGCCCGCATCCCGACCTTACATTGACTTTGTAAAGTGATCGAGCCCACGTGAAGGGTCTCACCTGACCATCGGGTTGTTTGGATGTAAGCGCCGGACTGAATTGAGACATCATCCTCAATCGCGAGTAGGTCCAATGGTCCGGACAAATAGGCGTCATGGGCACACTGCAGATTTGTTCCGATCTGTGCACCCAACTGACGTAAGGCGAACGCCATCAACGGAGCGCTGCGATACATGGTTGCCAGCGACATCAATACAGCGCTTTCTAACCGCCAGATGCACCAGACGCGCAAATGCATCTGGCTCCATTTTGGATATGCCCCGGAAGGGAGATTGTTATTTTTGAGACTGCCGCTGATTAAAAACTTGATCACCATAACCCAGGCTAGGGTGACGAAAGGCAGCGCGAGACCAACGAGATAAAGACCGCATCCTACGGCAATGAAAGTCCAGAGTTGGGCAGTCGTGAAAATAGTTCCTACTTCGACGAATGCAAATGCGACTAGAAAAAGAGCAATGCCTGGGGAAGCAAAAAACAGGGTGAAAAGAAGTTGGAGCGCCGAGAAATGCGCAATTGGCAGGACCTTTGTCAGCGTCTGATCTTCGACTTCGCCGCGCTGTCGCCGCCCCGCGCTTTCTACTCCAGTGTCGATCAGTTTAGCGCCGACGGCCCGGCGCGGTAGCATGGCTACTTTGCGTGGAGTATTGCATTCGGTGACGAGAGACCGCACGGACACATCCCAGCCTGCGACGCGTAACCGTTGTGCTAGGCGCGCGATTGCAATCGAGTGTGCACCAGCCGCTATGAATTCGTCGTCCCAGCACAGTGGTGCATCCAGGATGGATCGGCAAATTGACAGCACTTCTTGGCGCTCGGGAGATGGTAAGCCATTGTCGTCCAGTCCTTCGTCGACCACCGCTGAAACCGGGGCCTTCGTGTCTCCTGCTGCCGCTGTAGGATGTAAAACCTCCGACAAGTCAGGCAAGCAGCCTCGATCAATTTTCCCGGAAACAGCTTTCATAACAAAACTGTCGACAATAAAAATGCGATCGGGCACGGATGGCGGTGGAAGTTGTTCCGACAATCGTTCGACAACGCTTGCCGCCCACTGTGCTGGCGCAGACTGATGCCCCACCAATCCAGGTTCGGCGATCGACGGCGCGCTGACAAATGCCACCAATGTTTCGTTTTGATAGTCTAGAACAGCTGCCTCGATCTCGCGAAATTTGGTTTGCA
>JBPCWA010000011.1:0-9432 GCA_051009975.1 Hyphomicrobiaceae bacterium | reverse complement strand
CGCATCGGTTATTGCCTTAGTACGAACGCGTCAACATCGATTGAAGAGGTGGCCGCCGCATCTACTCAACCTATCTGGTTCCAACTTTACGTTATGAAGGACCGCGGCCTAACACGATCGCTTATTGAACGCGCCAAGGCGGCACGCTGTTCAGTGCTGGTTTTAACCGTCGACTTGGCGGCCCATGGCAGACGTGAACGTGATGCGCGCAACGGCTTTACGGTACCTCCGCACATTTCTCTAATTGATGTCTTCAACGCAATGCTTCATCCAGCATGGCTTTATCGTATGCTCGTTGGACCAAGACTGACCTTTGCCAATTATGAGACCAAAGCAGACAAAGGAATCCTGAACCTATCACATCATATCGCCAATCAGTTTGATCCCTCTGTGACCTGGGCCGATATTCACTGGGTGAAGGAGATCTGGGGAGGGCCACTCGTTGTCAAAGGAATACTCCGAACGGACGATGCAGACCGCGCAATCTCGAATGGAGCGGATGGAATATGCGTCTCCAACCATGGAGGTCGTCAATTGGATGGGGTTTCATCGGCGATCCGCGCGCTTCCGGAAATTGCGGACAAAGTTAGTGGGCGAGTTCCAGTGTTCCTCGATGGCGGCGTGCGGCGAGGCACGGACATTTTGCGCGCGCGTGCCCTCGGTGCAGCAGCATGTTTCGCGGGCCGTCCACTGGTCTACGCGCTCGGCGCGCTCGGACCGAAAGGGCCTGCTGTAGCAATCGAAATGCTCAAAAAGGAATTCGATAACTCTATGGCCCTGATGGGGTTGCGCTGCACTGATGACATCGATCGATCAGTATTGGACATACCGACAGCGACAGAACAGTCACCAATTTACAACATGTGAGACACATTGAGAATTGGCGGAGCTGCGAATCACAATGACTTCCCATAAGATCAGCCGTGAGGAAGGCCTGACGAGCCAATTGCAGCAATACTTTGTTCGTAGATAACAGACCGCCGATGTCCTTAGCCTGATCTTCATTCACAAAAGATCAAGCAAAAGGGTCTTGGCAAAAACAGAGCGAACAAAGGGTTCACTCGAGGAGCTAGTCATGAGCATAGACGCACAAGTACCGACCGAACTTGCTGAATTTTGGTCAGCATCGTACCGTGGTCAAGACATCGCCGTGCAACGACACTATCGCGGTTGGCTGGTCTATCTGAACAAAGTGATGCAGCAAGGTATTCTGTTCGCCAGCGCTCAGGACGCTGCGAACTGGCTGCGCCGCAAGATTGACGAAGAAAATCCTGCAATCAACTAGCCCAAATAATACTAGGGCTACGATGGGCAGGTGTCTCTATAACAATTTGGACATGGCAACTGCCGTGTCCGTCATTCGGTGCGAAAAACCCCACTCGTTATCATACCATGACAGCACCCGCACGAGCCGACCATCGACAATTGAAGTTTGTGTTAGGTCGAAATTGGACGAATAGGGTGAGTGATTGAAGTCAATAGACACCAATGGCTCACTCACAGTCGTCAGAATGCCGGCTAACTGTTGATTGGCAGCATGTATCATCGCGGTATTGATCTCATCCGCCGACGTCTCCCGTTCTGGAATAAGTTTCAAATCGACAACCGAGACATTTGGGGTGGGTACACGGATCGCTGTACCATCCAATTTGCCGTCGAGTTCGGGTAGCACCAGCCCCACCGCTTTGGCAGCTCCAGTCGAAGTTGGAATCATACTCATAGCTGCTGCTCGCGCGCGACGCATATCTTTGTGCGCTTGATCCAATATGCGTTGATCATTTGTATAGGCATGGATTGTCGTCATAAACCCAGAACGAATTCCACACAGATCATTCAGTACCTTTGCAACGGGAGCCAAACAGTTCGTCGTGCATGACGCATTTGAAACAACGGTGTGCTCTGCACGCAGGCTTGAATGATTGACGCCATAGACGACAGTCAAATCCGCTCCTTTGGCCGGAGCAGAAACCAGTACCCTTTTGGCACCCGCATCCAAATGAAGCGCGGCTTTCTCCCGGTCGGAAAAAATGCCAGTACACTCCATAACGATATCGATACCGAGCTCAGCCCAAGGCAACTTCGTTGGATCACGCTCAGCAAGCACCCGTATAGGTTGAGCGAGCCCGACGTCCATCTGATCGCCATCAACACTAACGGTGCCTTGATACACACCATGGATGGAGTCGTACTTGAACAAATGAGCGTTATCTTTGGCCGAGCCAAGATCGTTGATTGCGACGATCTGCACGTCTTGACGACTCGTTTCCGCAATGGCGCGCAGTATGTTACGGCCGATGCGTCCAAATCCTGAAATGGCAACCCGTGCGGCCATGGCAGTTTATCCTCCAAACACCAATGTCTCTCTAGTAGTTCTGTTCGCGGTTTTACGCTTTTTCCGCTTTTTTTCCGCTATTTCCGCTTTTTCCGCTTTTTCCGCTTTTAAGCAATCGCCGATATCGCGCGGACCCTCGAGCCGATACACTCGGACCGCTGGGCATTGATGTTCACGGTCCAAGATTGTGTCAAGAAGTTACTGGCCCAATGACTCTCAGATCCAAAAGGGTCGCGGTTATGCACCGGCAATATTTAGTCGCTACTATCGCTTCTTGACCCGACCACTTCACCCTCCATATGTTCGGGGCGGTGGGTTCACGTAAAAAATGTACCGACACGAACAACATATGGGGACGTCGAACTTTTATGGCCGCACGCATGAAACAAGCGAAGTCAAAGACGTCGCCCCCGCGGGCGAAGCGTGCCCCCGCAAAAACGAAAGTAAAAACGAAAAAAACCACCAAGAAAACAGCGCGCGCACCAAAGCGACCCACAGTAGAAGAGCTCTTGCTTGAACGAGCCCACTTGCAGCAAGAGCTGAGCGCAGCCAAGTCGCGTATAACCGATCTCAAGAACACAAATCAGAATGTTGCAGATCGCCTGGATTGGGTGATCGACTCCCTTCGGATTGCCATCGCGCAGGATGTGTCGCGCTAGTCGGGCACTGTCGATGGTTACGGCTGTAGCACCACTTGATATGCGCTGATCCCAGGCTTGCCTGCAAGATTTGGATAACTCTGCTGAGCCACCCATTACAAGCAATGTATTGCAAACTCTGTCTTACACTTTCGAATTCAAGAACATTGGTCGCAAGTGCCATTCACCACTATAGAATTTGCCATTTACCCAGTCGTGCCTATGTTGGTAGATGCTGCGGGGCACGTTAGGAGCATCTTTCCCCTGGGCCGATATCAACCGCATGGGAGCTGTCCCTGCGCGGGGCCGTGGCCCCGAACAAACGGCGCCCACCTACTTAAGTAGGGACCTGGCGGGATGTTTTTGCTCCGACGGCCTCCGCGGCATCTTGGATGCGGAGATTAAAGACCAACATTCGACCTGCAACTTTCAGCCTGATCCCGTCTCAATTGCCAGAACTCAAGATAACGAACAGCACAAGATGGAGAACGTGAGCGCAGGTGCACGCAAATCGGAGAGGGTCGCAGAAGACTGTGGAAGCCCGCCCAGGTTCTGGAGAACAGATGGACACGAAGTTCTGCCGCCTGAGATAGCGCAGCCGCAACCAAATTGGTTTAAAGTCGTGAGCAGTCGACGAAATTTCTAGATGAACAATGGGATATGATCGAAAAGAAAATCTGCGAGCTAAGTCTGACCTCCGGTTGATTGCTCGCCAGAAAAGAAACCGGATTGATCCAATCAAACGTCGCGCGTCATCACTGGCCTTGTGCGGTGCAATCTCAGACCTGCGCGCACTGCTCGATAGCAATGCAGTCATATCAGCATATCGGCCCATTGGTAGTGAATTGGATCCTACGCCTCTGGTCGTTGAGCTTGCCGCGGATGATCTGCGCATCGGATTGCCCGTTATGCAGCAGGTAGGAAAACCACTTTTGTTTCGGCAGTGGCGAGAGGGTGATCAATTAGAAAAGCAGCTTTGGGGCATAGAGGAGCCACAAGACGGAGCGCCCGTCACCGTCCCGGACCTCCTACTAATCCCTTTGTTGGCTTATGATCGTTACGGTTGGCGTCTAGGCTATGGAGGGGGGTTTTATGATCGCACTCTTTCTGACCTGCGGAGCAAAAAAAAGGTTCAAGCCGTAGGAATTGCGTTCGTAGAGCAAGAAGTCGACTCGGTTCCATATTCCGCCAATGACCAGCGCCTTGACTGGATGCTCACGCCACAAGGGCTCCGACACACTGAGGATGCCATAGGGAAGACCAACTAGATGCGATTCTTGTTTTTGGGCGATGTTGTAGGGCGTGCCGGACGCAAAGCTGTTCTCAGAACGCTTCCAGATCTGCGCGAGCGATTTAGCCTGGACTTCGTGGTGGTCAACGGCGAGAACGCGGCAGGAGGTTTTGGAATCACCGAGCAGATTCTTACCGAGCTTCTCGATGCCGGCGCCGACGTCGTCACACTTGGCAATCACGCATTTGACCAGCGAGATGCCCTCGTGTTCATAGAACGCCAAGAGCGCCTCATTCGACCTCTCAACCTTCCCCGCGGCACACCAGGCAAGGGTGCGGGAGTCTATAGCGCTCGCAACGGAGCCCGGGTTTTGATCATCAATGCTCTCGGCAGGGTGTTCATGGCTGAGCAAGATTGTCCATTTCGAGCTATTGACAATGAAATCTCTGCATGTCCGCTGGGTGAAGGCGCCGACGTAATATTTGTTGACTTTCATGCGGAGGCAACGAGCGAAAAGCAGGCTCTGGGCGTCTTTCTGGACGGGAGAGTTTCGTGCGTCGCAGGTACTCATACGCACTCCCCAACAGCTGACGAACGAATCCTTCCTCATGGGACAGCCTATCAATCCGACGCAGGAATGTGTGGCGACTACAACTCAATCCTTGGCATGAAAACTGATGAACCCGTCCGTCGTTTCGTAACCCGCATTCCAAAAGAACGATTTGAACCAGCGTTGGGGCCAGCTACTGTGTGTGGCCTGGCAATTGAACTCGATGACAAAACAGGACTAGCCCATCACGTGAGCTCTTTGCGCATCGGTGGCGTGCTTACAACCATTTTGCCAGGGTTCTGGCAGAAAGATCAACTTGGCCATGCGTAACTTTACTCTGATCCAATATTTGATATGAATTGCTATCGTCAGATGAACATTTCGGCCAACGAGATTTGCATTTGGACTGAAAAACGCTGAGACAGCATCCGGTCATACCAGGCCGAGTTTATACCCTCGCTGAGCAAACGAAGACAACGATCATGGCCGGCCATTCACAGTTCAAGAACATAATGCATCGCAAAGGTCGCCAGGATGCAGCGCGATCAAAGCTGTTCTCTAAACTTGCAAAAGAGATTACGGTCGCGGCAAAAATGGGATTGCCTGACCCCGACATGAATCCACGATTGCGCCTCGCGGTTCAGAACGCGCGATCTCAATCCATGCCCAAGGACAATATCGAGCGCGCAATTACGAAAGCCTCTGGAGGTGACGAGAATACCTTTGAGGAAATTCGATATGAGGGCTACGGCCCGAGCGGCGTCGCGGTCATAGTAGAGGCTCTGACAGATAACCGGAACCGAACTGGTGCAGCTGTTCGTGCTGCATTCGCAAAGCATGGGGGCAATCTCGGCGCGACGGGCTCAGTAAGTCATATGTTTAACCGCGTGGGCGAAATGAGCTATGCGATTGAGGCCGGAACACCGGATGCGGTTTTGGAAGCAGGTATCGAAGCCGGTGCCGACGACGTACAATCAGACGAGACTGGCCACCTCGTAATATGCGGGTTTGATACGCTGGGGACGGTCGCGGGAGAGATCGAAAGACTGCTCGGCGAGCCTGAGTCCGTGAAATCGGTGTGGACACCAACCATCCTGTGTCCGGTTGATGAAAATGGAGCTGCATCCATCCTGAAATTACTGGCGGCACTTGAGGACGATGACGACGTGCAAGCTGTATTTTCAAATTTTGAAGTAGACGCAGAAACACTCCGCAAATTGACAGCGGCCTAGCGGCTGATAGTCGCCCGCGGCTTCATTGCCGCTCCCGTTGTCAAGAAAATCGCCACATGCCATCCAAATCCATAGGCGAAGCGTCTTCGCACCCAACCGGCCGATTGCGCCCTACATCCGATAGACGTCACAATGCTGAGCTCGCGCGTCACGGATTGACACGCATATCTGAGCCATCAGCTCAACTGAAGAACGGGTTCCAATGACAGCAACAGTAGCAATGATGGCCTTTGCCCTGGTTGTATTAAGCCAGACCGCACATGCGATCGAACTTCCAAGGCAAATCACACCGGCGATCCGCGCGGCATGTGAGACGGATGTTCGTCGTCTGTGCGTCAGACGGAAGTCAACACTTGCCAGTGTAAGAGCTTGCGTGTTGACCAAATTTAAAAAATTGAACGCTTCCTGCCAGATCAAGCTCGTGCAGGCGGGGCTTGCCTCGCCGAGAAGGTGAGAATGTCAAGCAAGTGGTCTCCTTCATCGCTCATGGGGCCGAGGATCATGACACCGTCTTTCAGAAGGCGGATGTTCGGGAGACCATAATCTCTGAGCTAAGATAGTCTCAAACCGTGATTGCGAGGGAAACTCAGTGGGCTTCAGGCTTGCACCGAGCGAGACTGACTAATTCCGAACTTTGCCGCGTTGTCTAGGACGCAATGTTCCACGTGGAACAGCGTCCTGAGGTGAGGCAATCAATAGTGTTGTCATGATCCAAGAAAAACTTTGCCGGTGGGCTAATTTGGTCCGCATGCAGTAAAGGAGAAGATGGTGATGACCACGTTTTCGGAAAGGTCTATCGGGCACAGTCCGGACAGACAGATTCCCACATTCGGATTTCTAGTTGGTTTTTTGTCCGGCGCCTTATTGGGGCTCTCGGTCGTCGCCCTCATTTGAACTTTATAAACGTGGACCACACTGAGTGAGCCACGCGAAGAGATTTTGAAACGATTTGCAAATAAGCCACGCAAGCAATCCATTGGAACCTGACGCAGTTTGGACAACGTGCTGACGTTTCCTTACAGGCACCCGCGACCGATGCCAATCCGCTGTTGATTGACGCTTCGGGACTCATTGAAATAGAGGCGCGGCATGGTAAGCGACAAACATGAGAAACCATTCGATTCGCCTTGTTGGAATCGACCCCGGACTACGCCGCACCGGCTGGGGTGTGATAGAAATCGATGGCGCTCGCTTGAGCTATGTAGCGTCCGGAGATGTTGTTTCGACGTCTAGTGAGAGTTTGGCCTACCGATTGCGGGAGATCTTCGAAGGCTTGTGTTCTGTACTTTCGAATTTTAAGCCCCAGGAGGCAGCCGTGGAAGAGACCTTCGTCAATGACAATGCGCGGGTCACATTACGCCTTGGTCAAGCGCGTGGGATGGCGCTGCTTGCACCGGCACTGTTGGATATAGGTGTGTATGAGTACCCGCCCAATCTTATCAAGAAATCAGTGGTGGGAGCAGGACACGCCGACAAGAAACAAGTTCAAATGATGATCAACGTCCTGCTGCCCAAAGCTTCGTTCAAAAATGCCGACGAAGCCGACGCGCTTGCGATTGCAATTTGTCATGCCCACAATCGGCCACGAAGGTCTCCGGCAGCGCGACGCGGTCTAGGTGAAACGAAATGATTGGTAAGCTGCGCGGCAAGGTCGATGCCATTGGCGATACCCACTGTATTGTTGACGTAAATGGCGTCGGATACGAAGTACAAGCTTCAAATCGCGCGTTGCGCGACATGACCATTGGCGGCGATGTCACGCTCACCATCGATACGCATGTGCGCGAAGATGCTATCAGATTATATGGATTTGCAAGCGAAGTTGAACGAACCTGGTTTCGTTCGCTTCAAAACGTCCAAGGAGTAGGTGCCAAAGTAGCGCTAGGAGTTCTTGGTGTGCTGGCGCCGCCAGATCTCGCAAATGCAATTACCGTTGGTGATTGGGCCGCCGTTGGTCAAACGCCAGGCGTCGGAAAGAAGATTGCACAGCGAATTGTGACTGAGCTTAAGGACAAGGCTCCCGCACTGTCACTCACTCCGTTGGCTCAAGCGTCACAATCGGACAACGCCTCAAACAGTGACGCGCAATCCGATTCTGGCTTGGCGGTCGCCGAAGCCTTATCTGCCCTCAACAATTTAGGGTACTCTCCGCAACAGGCGTCCGAGGCGATCGCCTCAGCGGCAAAGACTCTTGGTGCTGACGCTGCGACTGGTGAACTCATTCGACAAGGTTTGAAGTGCCTTGCTCGCTAAGTCGTATGTCACTTTAAGCGAACTACGGAGGTTTATTGTATGGTAGGCGGTATGCTGCCCATGCAACTCACCGTTGTTCTGCTGCGTGACCTTTCATCGACTGAATGAACTTCGCTCAGCCTTTTCATAGTCATGGAAACAGCTCGCCATAAGCTGGAGCCCTGACTCGAATGTTTCCACATTGAAGACTGGCCGCACATGTAATTGAAGACTGGTCGCACGGCTGCATGCGCCCGACGGCTGCAATCCTTGGTCGTCTAGCCCAGTGTCTTTGCCACGAAGCACGATCGAAGACGGCCCGGCTGAGCACTGTCCCCATGATTAAAACTTCAGTTCTCGCGGTGGAGCAGCAAATCATGGTAGGACATGCTCTGCAGAACGAAACCGAAACACGGGCAGCGGACATGATGAGCGAAGATCGCCTGGTTTCATCGGCGCAGTACGATATGGACGCCGCTGAAGCGTCCATTAGACCACAATCGTTGGACGACTTTATCGGTCAATGCCAAGCACGCGCCAATCTTCGCGTGTTTGTTGCCGCTGCCAAAGAGCGCGGCGATGCTCTTGATCACGTCTTGTTCGCAGGACCACCGGGGCTCGGCAAGACAACTTTGGCACAGATCATGGCAAAAGAACTCGGAGTCGGATTTCGTGCCACCTCTGGACCGGTCATATCCAAAGCCGGTGATTTGGCGGCGCTGCTAACAAACCTTGAAGAGCGGGATGTCCTATTCATAGATGAAATACATCGTCTTAATCCGGCAGTGGAAGAAATCCTCTATCCAGCCATGGAAGATTTCCAACTGGATTTGATCATTGGCGAGGGGCCTGCGGCGCGGTCTGTTCGCATTGACCTGTCGCATTTCACTCTGGTAGGGGCAACGACCCGTGCCGGATTGCTGACAACGCCATTGCGTGATCGATTTGGCATTCCAATCCGCCTGAATTTTTATACGGTCGAAGAGTTATGCGCAGTTGTCGAACGCGGCGCCCGTGTCCTTGGCACACAGATCCTCGAAGATGGCGCTCGGGAAATTGCGCGTCGATCGCGAGGCACCCCGCGCATTGCCGGCCGCCTGCTACGCAGGGTCCGAGATTTTGCAGCAGTTGCAAAGGCATCAACCATCGATGCGAACGTGGCCGACGAAGCTCTGCAAAGACTAGAGGTTGATCATGCGGGCCTGGACGCCCTGGAT
>JBPCWA010000010.1:0-7116 GCA_051009975.1 Hyphomicrobiaceae bacterium | reverse complement strand
GGCATCGCGAGGTTGTTTGAGAACAACGCCTACTCCCCGGATCGTAATGTTACCACTTTGGAAGGGCTCGTCGCCATATAGCGCTTTTGCGAACGCCGTCCGCCCCGCACCTTGCAAACCTGCAAAGTCGACGATCTCACCGGCTCGCAATTCCAAGTTGAGGTCATTCAGCTGATCATTTGAACCGCCGTTGACCGCGAGAATGACCTGACCAACCCCGTCAGATTTTGCCGGTGGCGGGAAGAAATCTTCTATGTCGCGGCCGACCATTGCACGAATGATATCACTTGTTGGCGGCACGCTATCGAACGTGGCTGTCACTTGCCCGTCCTTAAGAACAGTCACTCGATCCGCCAGGCGATCAATTTCGCGCATACGATGGGTAATGTAAACGATGGCTTTGCCTCGTCCACGTAGGTTATCGACGAGGTCGAAGAGCACTTCGCATTCCAACTCATTGAGGGCTGCGGTGGGCTCGTCCATCACGACAATCTTTGCACCCAGTGCAACAGACTTGGCAATCTCAACCATCTGTTGCTCGGCGACGCTAAGCTCACCGATGACGCTGCTCGGATCGATCTTGTGTGATCCGCTGAAAAGCTCCAGAACCGCTTGAGTTTCCTGGTCCATGCGCTTGCTATCGAGCATGCCATAATGCGTTGGCTCGTGGCCGAGAAATATATTCTCGCTCACGGAGCGGTCTGGCAGAAGTGCGAATTCTTGGTGGATCACGCTGATTCCGGCTCGCAGTGCTTCAACCGGATGGCTAAATCGAACAGCACGGCCGTCAATAGTAATTGAACCGCTGTCGGCCTCGTAGGCCCCTGACAGGATTTTCATGAGTGTGGACTTGCCTGCGCCATTTTCGCCAACGAGCGCGTGGACTTCCCCCTCCTGGCAATCAAAGCTCACGTCATCGAGAGCGACAACGCCCGGAAACGCCTTTCGAATATGGCGCATTTCAAAAACTGGCGCGTTCAAGAGCGAGCCTCCTGCCACGCGCTGCGAACGTAGGCGCAACTTTCGCGGAAAAGCGTTTCTAGGTCAGGAAACAACTGACGCCAGATCCGCGTCGCTGCAGCAAGTTCTGGAACACTATTGCCAAAGGCCTCGACGACGACCCAGTCGTCAAATCCTGCCGCGCGTAGTTCGCGGAATATCGCCGGAAAATTGATCTGCCCTCGTCCGGGAATCCCCCGATCGTTTTCCGAAGCGTGCACCACACCAATATGCCCATTTAGCGTTCTCACCGCGAGAAGTTGATCGCGCTCTTCAATGTGAGAATGGAACGTATCATACAAAATGCGAAAACTAGGATGCCCGATACGCTGGACATATGATCTTGCTTGCTGCGCTGTATTGAGAAAGTAGCTCTCAAACCGGTTCAATGGTTCTAAGCTCAAGTATATTCCATTTAGTTCTGCTCTTTCTGCCATTAGGCGATGGGCATCCGCGCCCCAGTTTAGCTCATCTTCCGTTGGGCCCGAACCGGTGAAGTGACCCAGCGGCGCATGAAAAGGACCGCCGACGCACTCCGCCCCAAGCGCCACGGCGCACTCGAGCGCCCAATTCAAATGGTCAACGCCCCGCGCCCTGCTATCGGGCTCGCTACTCACAGGATTTGCGTTAATGGAGTCAACAACCGAAGTCGACGTTCGACTAAGCCCAATTCGATCAAGCTCTTTTCCTAGCCACTGATAATGTTTGGGCTCGCCAGACAGAACGGGAACCTCTACTCCGTCAAAACCAACCTCTTTGGCCAGCTCCAGGATGGGCACATGATCGCGTTCTACAAAGCCTGTGTGACAGAGTAAATTGATGCTAGTTTTCATTGCCTTCCCTCACAATTGTCGAAGCATAGTCGGTGACGTTCTGATGTAAACCCTGCAGTAGGTTTCGATTGTTGGCGTGTTGCGCCAATTGGGGCCGAGACATGAGCTTGTATTTTCAGGCCATTCGTTCATTCTGGACTTAGTATTGGTGGAGGACGATGCCATGGGGATCACGCTCATTCGAAACGTACAGATTTGGGATGCAGATGCCGGAATGCTGTATCCGGGTGCGATTGAGATTCGTGGAAACAGAATAACCAAAGTCAGCGGTACCGACATCGCCGCGGCCGATGACAATGACGCGGTCATTGATGGACAGGGGATGACTTTGATGCCTGGCATGGTCGAAGGACACTGCCATCCAAGTTTTACCGGCATCAACGAACCGCCCGAGCTCGGTAGAATTTGTCCCGAAGAGCACATGTTGCTCACCGCGCAAAACCTTCGTCTCTTGCTTGAACACGGCTTCACATCGGCTTTCGAGGCAGCATCTGCAAAGCCGATGCTCGGAGTTACCGCGCGCAACGCCATCGAGAGCGGTCTAATCGTCGGACCACGACTTCGCGCAGCAAGCCCGGAAGTCACAACGACAGCAGGGCTTGGCGACGAGCGACGTCGCCACATTTATCAGGAAAGTTTCGGTCTCATTGCTGATGGGCCGATCGAAATGAGACGGGTGGCACGGGAGTGCGTCCGCGATACCGTAGACAATCTCAAGATCAATATATCGGGAGATGAGTTCGTTAGTCACGCCCGAGCAGAGATTACGCCATTGGAAAACGATGAACTCGAGGCGTTCGTCAACGTTGCGCACGAATTTGGCAAAAAGGTCGCCGCCCATGCCCGTTCATCGAAAAGCGTCAAGATGGCCGTGCGCCATCGAATCGATTGCGTCTACCACTGCGATTTTGCCGATGAAGAGGCACTTGACATGCTGGAGAGTGCAAAGGACTCGTGTTTCGTCGGACCAGCGTTTGGATTGGTGCATAATTCCACCAAGGAAGGTGAAGTTGCCGGAATTACAAAGGAAGTGGCTGAAGAGTTGCAACTGTTCCGGAAATTTGATGCAACGTGCGAAACCTACCACCAGATCCGCCAGCGCGGAATCCGGGTCGTGATTGGTGGAGATTACGGATTTGCCGTTACGCCGATGGGGCAAAACGCACGCGATATAGAGCACTTCGTCCGCTATTTCGGCTATTCACCGAATGAGGCTCTGCGCTGCGCGACCATCGTTGGAGCCGCATTGATGGGCCATGCTGGCGAACTTGGGGAGATTAGAGAAGGATATCTTGCCGATCTCGTTCTCGTGCGCGGCAATCCGCTCGAAGACGTTTCCATCATGCAGCATCGAGCAAGCTTCGCGATGATCATGAAAGACGGAAAGGTTTACAAGGATGCGCGAAAGGGCGCGGCCGAGCAAGTTGGATTAGTTGCTGCAGAGTAACTCGGCTTCGTCTGCCGGCAGGGCCGCTGCGCGACCTCGTCAAGTCTGCACCGGATGCTCCCAAGCGGTCCTCGGGTTGGAGCGGCTGGAGCGGCTGGAGCACGCGAAGATTTCAAATCGCTCTTGCCGCTCCAATCTTTCTTGCCGCTCCGGTTTCACCGGCGAATTTCAACAATAGGTTACGTCCGGATGGGCATCAGTTGCTGGATCAACGACCAGGGCGGCCGTCTGTCTGAATCAGCCCTCCAGCGGCGCAATATTCCCCCGCCTCCACTTCTTGTCGAACCAGGCACGTGTTGGACCGTACAGACGAACGGCTTGACCTGGCGTGTTGGAGATGTGCCTTACTTTCAGATCATTGCAAAAAACCTGGCGACCAAGGTGGCAGCAAACTCGATTGCAATGCATCACAAGACCGCTATGCTCAAACTTAGAGGTCGGACAACTTCATTTGAGCATTGCGAGGGAACCTATGTCCAAGATCGTGCCGGTCGAGGACGCGATCGCACTCATCCAAGATCGTGATACCATCGCCGTTTCAGGCTACGGTACGAATGGAGTACCTGAAAAATTGCTAGCGGGTATTCAAGAGTACTTTGAAAGCGATGGCACACCTAGCGATCTGACACTGGTCTTTGCTGGAGGGATCGGAGACGGTGATGCTCGTGGCCTGAATAGACTTGGTGCCGAGGGTCTGCTGAAGCGGGTTGTTGGTGGCCACTATGGCTTGATACCCAAGATTGAGAAGCTGGCAGTCGGGGAAAAGATTGAGGCGTATAATCTGCCCGAAGGCGTTATAACGCATCTCTACCGCGATATCGCCGCGGGCAAACCCGGGACGCTCTCCAACGTTGGACTGGGAACTTTCGTCGATCCAAGAATTGAAGGTGCGCGCGTCAATAAACAAGCAACAGAAAGCATCGTTGAACTCGTTGAATTGAATGGAAAGGAGACATTATTCTTCAAAGGGTTTCCAATCAATATTGGCATAATCAGGGGCACAACCGCAGACGCGGAGGGCAACGTAACAGTCGAGAAGGAGTCTCTGCGACTTGAATGCCTTGCCATTGCGATGGCTGCAAGGAATTCAGGCGGAATCGTAATTTGTCAGGTGGAACGTGTGGCGGAAGCCCGATCATTGGATGCCCGCCGGGTTAGGATTCCTGGAATGCTGGTAGACTGTGTCGTTGTCGCCGAACCCGAATTCCACATGCAGACCTATAACTCTCAATACAATCCGGCACTCTCCGGAGAAATGCGTGCTCCGCTTACCGCAGTGCAGCGGCCTCCTCTTGACGAGAGGAAAGTCGTGGCACGCCGAGCGGCTATGGAGCTCACTCCGCAATCCGTCGTCAATCTGGGTCTCGGTTTACCATCGCTCATCGGGGCAATCGCAAGCGAAGAGAGAATTACTGACGAAATCACGTTAACAGTTGATCCTGGCGTGTTCGGAGGCGTGCCTCTTAGCGGATACGACTTTGGTGCCTCAATGAATTTTTCTGCTTCTATCGACCACCCAAATCAATTTGACTTTATCGACGGTGGTGGTCTCGACGGAGCCTATTTGGGGTTCGCAGAGTGCGATGGTCGAGGAAATATCAATGCGAGCAGATTTTCCGGTCGTGTGACCGGTTGCGGTGGCTTTATCAACATCAGCCAGAATAGCAAAACCGTCGTCTTTGTTGGGACATTCACGTCTGGAGGGTTCAAGGCAGAAGTCCGTGACGGAAAGCTCGACATCTTGAAGGAGGGCAAGTTTAAAAAGTTCACCGACCAAGTTTCTCAAATAACATTTTCGGGACGCGTGGCTGCGGCCGCCGGAAAACGCGTGCTTTACGTAACGGAGCGGTGCGTATTTTCGTTGCGCGAAGATGGCCTGGAGCTTGTCGAAATTGCCCCGGGAGTAGATCTCACTTCTCAAATTCTTGACCTACTGCCATTCTCTCCTATCATTTTTGATCCGAAGCCAATGCTGGATAGAATTTTCTACGAAGAGCCTTTCGGGTTGCGCGATCTACTACATGACATTCGCATCGAAGATCGCATCAGCTATTCACCACAAACAAATACGCTGTTTCTCGACTACGGCGGCATGCATGTCACCAATCCGGATGATATCTCACGAATTAAGGCTGCGGTTGATGCGGTTTTGGCTCCTCTCCAAAAACGCGTAAACGCAATCGTCAACTACGACTCTTTCTGGGCAAATCCGGCAATAATGGATGCCTACCTCGACCTGGTTCGCTATGTGGAGGACCGCTACTACCTCAAGGTGTCGCGCTACAGTTCGAGCGGCTTTGCAAGGCTCAAGCTAGCAAAAGGACTTGGTGCAAGGTCCGTCACGTCAGAAGTTGTCCAAACTATTGGCGAGGCGCAGGCGCGGCTCAACGACTAGCCAAATCCGATTGACAATGTTCGTCGAGCATCACACTCCGACGATCTCGATGTCTGTCAAATGATACCTTGCTCGCCGAGCCGGTCGAGGTCATCCTTCTTCAAACCGATTTCTGAGTAAATTTCGTTGTTGTGTTGCCCCAAATCTGGTGCCGGTGATCGCAGGGTCGCCGGCGTACCTGACATGCGCGGAATGACGTTGTGCATCGGCAAACGGCCCAAGTCGGCGTCGGGGACGTCAACGATGACCGCGCGATCATTGATATACGGATGATCCATCAATTGCGAGATGTCGACCACCGTACCTACTGTGATATCGGCCTTCTCGAAGAGCTCCAGAAGCTCTGCTTGTGTGCGACTAGCCATAAAATCACCAACAATGGGATCGAGTTCGTCATTGTTGGCAACGCGATCTGTGTTGGTCGTGTACTTCGGATCATCCAGCAATTCGGGCATCCCAATGGCTCTAAAAAAGCGTTCCGCCATTGCTTGCATGGACGCAGATAACGCCACATACTTGCCGTCTCGTGTGCGATAGGTGTTGCGCGGTGCGGTTTGGTTAGAACGTGAACCAGTGCGTTCAGGAATTTCACCGGTGAGTCGATACTGGGCAGCTATAGGTCCCAGTATCGAATAGATCGGATCAAACAACGGAAGGTCGATCACCTGCCCTTTGCCATCTCCGAAATCGACGCTGCGCATCGCGGCGAGAACTGCAAATGAGCCGTAGAGACCTGCAATCATATCGGCCAAAGCCAAAGGTGGCAGCACAGGAGGGCGATCAGCGAAGCCGTTCATCGCCGCAAAGCCAGACATGGCTTCAACTAGGCTACCAAAACCAGGCTTATGGGCGTATAGGCCCGTCTGGCCCCAGCCAGAAACCCGAACAATAACCAGTCTTGGGTTACGATCCAGCAGCACGTCTGGACCGATGCCCCATTTTTCCAACGTTCCCGGTTTAAAATTTTCCACCAGCACGTTCATGCGTTGAACGAGGTCCAGGAAAATCGCCTTCCCCTCGTCCGGCCTCAAGTCCAACGTGATACTCTTCTTGTTGCGGCAATAGACCTTCCAATGGACGCTGTGGCCTTTAGTTTTCCAATTTCTGAGGTCGTCACCCACACCGGGTCTTTCGACTTTGATGACCTCGGCTCCGTGATCGCCAAGAAGGTGGGTCACGATATTTCCCGACACAAGCCGAGAAAGATCCAGGACGCGCAAGCCGCTCAGGGAGGACTTTGATTCAGGTTGAAAATCAACTTCAACAGTCACGTTCCACATCTCCAGCTGGATAACTTCCTTTGGTTAGTGCAGCAGACAAGACAAAGCGCAATACAACGAAGATCGTTAGCAGAAACAGCGCGAGCGCAATCGGATGCTTGGTCAGCGCATAAATGCTACCATTTGTTATGATAACCGCTTGACTGACGGACAGCTCTAGCA
>JBPCWA010000009.1:0-4358 GCA_051009975.1 Hyphomicrobiaceae bacterium | reverse complement strand
GTTGTGAACCCCATCGCCAGTTTTTCCTGAGCCATGGCGGCAGCCCGGGCCCCAATTTCCTCCCACGTCGTGTCCTGCCAAGTGAGTATATTCCCGTCCTTGTACCCATTGATATGAATGTGGCTGTCGATCAGCCCCGGCATTAGCGTTCGTCCACCGCAGTCGACAACCGTCGCATCCGATGCTGCCTTTAGAGATGAGTCTCCGATCGCTTTGATGAGTTTGCCCTCGACAAAGACGTTGCGTTTTTTTGCCAAGGTGTCGGTCTTACCGTCGAAGATGTTGCAATTTATGAATAGAATTTGCCAACTGGATTTCTTCTCCTGCGATAGCGCGGGAGCCGCAAATGCCAGAAAAGTTGCAAAAACTAGCGCTGTACCGATAAGTGTGGGATTCTTTATTTTCAACAAACTTGCCTCCACCGGTAGCAATGGATACTGGGCCGGTCACAATCATAAAGCAGCTATCGGCCACATCACTTTCGAAGCGAGCATTGGCCTCAGAGCCATGAGCTGACCCTCGAAACAGTAGTGGCTCAGGCTAAGAGTGCGTGCGCAGTTGAGTTATGTCCAGACGTGATGTGCTCCACCGCGGCTTAGCGGTTGCATGACCCACGGCGGACCAAGCGGGATCTTTGGCTGCTCATATCCGTGTGTCCGCAGCTGGAGAACGGTTGTGGTGGCATGGCCGGCGCATTTTCCAAACCACGAAACCGCTGAGGCAGGCCTTGCGCAGCGCGCTGATCACGATTGCAGCGTTCTGTTTCTTCTCCGCGATTGCGACGATCCCACTCGCGGATACCGTGGCGGTGTTCTTTATCAACCCGTTCGTCATCAGGCTTGTGGTTACTGGTGGGTGCAAGTTCCAGATCAGCATTGGATTGCCGGTCAGCAACTATCGGCGTTAGAATCATTCGACTTTTTCTATGTTTGGCAAGACGAAGGATTTGTCGAATACCGGCGCTTCCGGACCGTAAAAGCGAAATATGGCGAACCAGTTTTCACCTGTCGGTATCCAGTTTGATTCCAGCCCGTCCGGTGCCTTGGGTCCGAAGTAGACGTCGACTGATACGTCGGCATTTACCTGAAGCATATCGAGATCCCGGCTTGAAATCCCCACCCGCTCTGCATCACGAATGAACCCCTTACTAACATTCGAGTATGTATTGACCGACCAGAAATCCTTGGCAGGGGTATCTGCAGAGACGTTCAGCCGGTATGTGTCAGCGCCATTCAAAATCTCGCCGTCAGCATCAAGAAGAGCCGACAAATAGAACGTGTTTCCACCTAGGATAACAGGGAGGTAGGTAAGGAAGAAATAGTTTTGGGCTCGCAGGTCGATCAGCGGAATACCATCATCCTCAAAAGGAAAAGCAATCTTTGCCTGGTCCTGCGGAATGTTGAAAACCTGCCACCGATTTTCGTCATCATAAAACGGCGCAAGCAGCGCGCCGGGGGTGAAGAATAGATCCTGCAGATACTCGAAGGCGCACTGAGCACCTTCAATATAAATGGATGTCCACTCGGGCGACGTGTCAAAGTGCTGGCCTTTTTCGATACCAATTGCCTTCAGCATGCCATACATTGATTTGTCGCGCTCGCGGATCGGTTCGTTTTGAACGATGTTCCAAATGTCCTGAAAGTAAGTTTCGTCATAGTAGGGAAGCGTATCCCATACGCGACCTGAAGCGTCGAGGAAGGTTGTCTCCGGTGGATTTTCGGCTTGGGCCAACGGGTAGACACGAAGATTATCCAGCATGTGCTCAACAGAATCTTCGAGCGTCCCGTCACCACTGTGAACCGGACGGAACGCAAAGTTGACCGAGTAGCTTTCCATCGGGAAAACATAGTAGCCGCTCTCCGGAACGTCCCCTTCATAGCCGGCTGGCAGAAATAGGTATTTCCCGCCCTTTCCTTCGTCCGTCCCTGCCTCACCAACATCTGCCAAGGGTCGCATCCACCCGTCTACGAAGGTGCCGAAAATGTTGATCTTGTCGGTGGCCGGTGGAACCTCTACCACAAGCGGCCCATCGACCGTAGTAAGAGCGGCAATGGTGTAGGGTGTGACATCATTGGCTGTCAGAAACCCGTGCTTAGACGTCATCGGCTGACTGAGCTGAACGACATCGCCGACCTTACCGTCAAGGTCGTTGATAATACCTTGCGCGATATCCCAGGTCTCGACAGCGCCAGACATCCAAATTGCAGCCTGGCAGGCCCGCTGTACCGCAATCTTGCGTGCAATATCGGACATTTCAGCACGCACTGTCGCTGGTAGCATCAATGCGGCAGCTACAACAATTCGCGTCAGTATTTTCACAGGTTCTCTCCCCAAATGAATATTCAATCTGCGTACGACCGCGCGGCGAGTGCTTTGAGCTCATTTTGGTGATTGGCTTTTGTATGCACGCATATCACACGCAGGTCGGAGGGAGAATGGGGCCTCAGGCCCAGGGTTGCCGTGCCAGTTCGGGCAGAGCGTGTCCGCTCTACCCAGGTACTTCAGACCTCGACAGCCTCAGCGATTTCGAGCGCATCGTCGACCTCAATTCCCAGATATCGCACAGTGCTTTCAATCTTGGTGTGGCCAAGAAGCAGCTGAACAGCCCTCAAGTTGCCAGTTCGCTTGTAAATCAATGTCGCTTTCGTCCGGCGGAGCGAGTGGGTCCCATATAGCGCGGGGTCGAGCCCCACAGCGGTCAACCACTGTTTGAGAAGCCGGGAATACTGCCTTGCTGTCAGATGCGCTTCATTGTCTGCCCGCCCAGGGAACAAATACTGACCCGGTATGCGACGTGTTTGTCGGAGATAGGCGTCGATTGCCTCCCGGGCCTGTTCTGTCAGCTCAAACTTTACCGGCCGACCAGTTTTCTTCTGTCGCACGGTTGCCCTGTCGAGAGTGAGGCCGCGCGGAGCCACATCTTCAACTCGTACTGCGACGACATCACAGCCACGCAGCTTGCTATCGATGGCCAGATTGAAGAGCGCCAGATCTCGCGTATCTCGCTCCAATTGAAGTTTGGTACGAATGGCCCAGACATGCTTGGGTCGTAACGGTGGCTTTGGCCCGATCAGCTTGCCCTTGTTCCATGGTTCGCGATTAGCGTTCGGATAGATCGGGTTGAATTTCTCGGTCATGGCTTTCTCCATAATGTTCGTGGAGAAGCCAGCTTGTGCAAAGAGGTCCGCTTACTGGATCGAGCGACCGGAAAAGGGTAAATCATCCGTAAGCCGATCGACGTGAATGACCCTTTGCGGTCCTGAGCAGGCGCAACATCGATTGGCGCAATTACACACTCGCCGCCTGCCTGCTATCAATGAAATATGCTGATGCGAATTGATCCAAATCATCGGCTTTGGGGCGTGAGACAAGGGAGATTAGGTCGTGCGACCTTGCCAGCCTTGGACCAGGAGACTTTGAGTGATGGTATGCCGCGTAAGGCCTGAGAAGCTGCTTCTTTCGAAGTTCGCGTCTCTATTTTTCTTGGCGTTAATGTCTTCAGTGTCTGTCCAAGGCGAGACACTTGATACCCGCGTTGGACAGCTTGAGTTCAAGGCCGGTTATCCTGAGAAGACGACCGTTGAGAAGCTGTACGACGAATTGAACTTCCAGAGAGCTGTGCAGGCTTATCTTTGGGCCCTGCCAATGGCATCGTACGGGGCCATGGCAGACGCTCACAAGGCCCTGGGCGCTGACAGCCACACCGTGATCATTGCCGACAAGCTGGCCCAGCCACCGAATCTAGCCCTGACGGCAAACCAGGACACTGTCTACATGTCCGGCGTTTTCGACCTGCGTGATGGCCCGATGGTAATGGAACTGCCTGCGGGTCTGCTGGGAACCCTAAATAATATCTGGCAGCAACCCCTGGTTGATCTTGGCGGCCCCTTCTCGCCCGAGCAGAACCGCGGCGGCAAGTTCTTGATTCTGCCGCCCGCATATGACGGCCCCTTGGCGGCGACTCATCACCACATTGTACGCTCGGACACGAACATCGTCGTATTCTATCTCCGAGCCATTCCGCAAACCCAGGAAGACATTCCGAAACTGGTCGAGCTAATCCAGACCTATCGCCAGTACAAGCTCGAGGAGGCCGCTGATCCGCCCGAGACCCGGTTTGTTTCGCTAGCCGGTAAGAACACCAATTTCTTGACCAACGAAGACTTCGCCTACTTCGAAACCTTGGCTCGCTACATCAGTGAAAACCCACCGCGTGCGCAGGATATGGCCATGCTCGGCGTGCTCCAGTCGCTTGGCATCGTGCATGGAAGGCCGTTCGAGCCGGACAAGCGCATGAAAAGAATTCTTACCGAAGCAGCAACTGTGGGGCAGGCGATGGCCAAAACCCTGGCCTACGT
>JBPCWA010000008.1:0-2944 GCA_051009975.1 Hyphomicrobiaceae bacterium | reverse complement strand
ATCAAATTGGTGTCGGTTATGGCAAATCGATTTCCTGAGCCACTTGTCATGCGCACAAGGGTGGTGCTCTCAATCGGCCCCGAGCTCACGATGCTGCACTTGCTCAGGACCGTATTGGGTCACTTTGGTGAGTGGCGACCGGTGCTCTACGACGGCAGAACATGTGCCAGATAGCGGACGCCATGTATTCGCTGCCAGTTCAAATCGTCAGGGCCAGTAGCGGCCATCCGGCTAGGCTCGACGATGTTGCATACGATGGCCATTGGATCCTGCATTCGAGACGAGAGCGCTGAAAGCCAAAGTTAGTAGAGCCTCTCGGTGTTTGAGCGATGAATTACTTCCTCCAGTTCGGAGATCGTATCGCTCATTTTTCCATGTGCCTTCATCATTTCTGCGAGGCTCGGCACGTCTGATGTATCCGGCCATTCGTCCGGTTTCCACGCCCGAGATCGAATGAAAGCCTTTGGACAGTGGCACAAGACCCGCTCGACTCTTATTAGCGTTATAAGACCAGCCGGCCTACCGTTTACGGCAAGCAAATCAGCCAAGTCGTCATCCTGGACTACTGCTCCTTGGCCACTCACCCGAATAGTATCGCCATGCCCAGGAATCATGAAGATGAGGCCGACGGCGGTGTCGTGAAGCATGTTCTCGATCGCATCCATGCGGTGGTTGCCGGGGCGGTCTGGCAGAGCTAGGGTTTTGGGATCGAGTACCTTCACAAATCCCGGAGGATCTCCCCTAGGTGTCTGATCCACACCGCCATCTCGACGACGGGTTCCAAGAATGGCCAGTGGTGAAGCAGCAATGAATCGTTCGGCAAGCAGATCGATATGGTCAATGACCTTGGAGTCGACATATCGCGACGGCATTTTGGCGACTTCGCGCAGTTGTTCGCTTGACGATATCCTGCCATTGACGGAATGACCGAACACGGTGGTGCTCATCGTATGCCTCCTATTGTGTCGTGAACCCTCGCTCAGTTGCTGAACCTTTTTCTGGGCTCCTCAACTCACGCCAATGATACTGTGGCATGCCCACACGCTACATGCCAATTTCTGTTGTGATGTGCGCTTGCGGCTTGACGAAAGTTGGCCGAGCAGGCGAAGGGTGCATTAGCGCCCGACCATGCATCGCGGATTGACAATGGTCTGTCAGAGGCGCGTAACGCACCGATCGGCCCATCAGCATCCTCTGAATCTGAAATGGTACGTTACGCCATCGCTAACGCACCCCAAAGGCATCTGGCACTCAACTTGGTCTGCAATGGGTCAAAATTTGAAATGCTGACTGTGAGTGCATAGGGACCGTTTGTCACTCAGCATCGGACATCCGTCGCGAACGCAATTTGCACCGTCCTAACCAAGGGCCCATGTCCGATGCGTGGACTTCTCACCATTGGTTCCACGCTGATTTTCGGCGATCTGGTGGCCTTGGTGATTCTTGGTTCCTGCTGACCTAGCTAGACTATCAACGATGCCTTACACTCGCATTTCCCGAGGTGTGGAATAGATAGGCAACCCAGTGGCTGAGCAAACGAATTCAGTTGACAATCTAGAAACTGAATTCCGTGAGAATCCAGCCCAAACGCGAGAAATTGCATTACGTCAGATCCTCGATGTCATCAGTCGCTCTCGTGATGATGAGAAACCAATCTTTGATGCAATCCTGGAGAACGCATTGCGGCTTTGCGACGCCCCGCTTGCGTTCATCTTCCTGGCAAACGAGGAGCGGACTTATCTTGATATTGTCGCTTCCAAAGGAGTGCGGCCGGAATTTTTGGAACTCATGCAAAATGACCGAACGCCGCTCGACTCTCATCTTGCCATAAGTGCCAAAGCAGTTTTGGACCCGACAGTTGTTCAAATAGACAATCTGGCTTCAGGACGGCAATGGGAAGAGCGGCAACGCCATCGCGTTTACGCGGTTGAGACAGAAGGAATTCGCAGTGCGATGTTCGTGCCGTTGGTCCAAAATGGGAACGGCATCGGCTGCATCACAGTGTATCGACGTGAGGTGAGGCCTTTCACTTCAAGGCATGTCGAATTGATTACGGCTTTTGCTGCACAGGCCGTAATTGCCATTCAAAACGTTCGACAATACCGAGAACTCCAAAGTCGATTGGAAAGGGAAGCTGCGACCCGAGAAATTCTCCAGGTAATCAGCCTGAGCCGAGACGACGAGACACCAGTCTTCAACGTCATCCTGGAGAATGCCGCTCGCCTCTGTGATGCACCAAATGCCTATCTGCATCTATGCAACGATGAGCGAACACACCTTCACGTCGCGGCTCATGCTGGAACAAGACACGCTTTTCTTGATTTTCTCTCGCAGAACCCGCTGAAGCTCGATGGCAGGTATTCGCAGAGCGCACGCGCGGTACTTGAAAAAATGGTTCTGCACGAAGCGGATTTGGCCAATGACGATTTGTACCGATCGAATGAACCCCACCGAGTTCGCGCCGTTGACGTTGAAGGCATGCGAACGCTTTTGTGCGTGCCATTGATCTCAGGTGAAGAGGCGATTGGGATTTTTTCTCTCTACCGCCGCGAGGTGCGCCGTTTCGACGATCGCCAAATTGAACTCGTGCAGACGTTCGCGGCTCAAGCGGTCATCGCCATTGAGAACGTTCGCCAGTTCCGGGCACTTCAGCAACGAACTAAAGAAGTTCAAGTTCTCAATGACTCGCTGGAGGACCGCGTTAAGGATCAAGTTAGCCAGCTCGAGCGTATGGGCCGACTGAAGCAGTTTCTGTCGCCAGCAGTCGCCGATACACTCGTGAACTCCGGTGACGAGACTCTATTGGCTAGTCACCGAGCCCTGATCGCAACACTCTTCTGCGATATCCGCGGCTTTACTGCATTCTGTGAAACTGCGGAACCAGAAGAGACGATTGAGGTGCTGCAAACTTATCACGAAGAGATGGGCAACCTGATCTCAGACC
>JBPCWA010000007.1:0-15751 GCA_051009975.1 Hyphomicrobiaceae bacterium | reverse complement strand
TTCGATCCAATCGCAGACAGTCTTGGTGAGCAGGGTTATGTGACGGAAAAGCTTGCCGGTCGCACCTTTGTTCAACGAAAATTCGTAGGCATGGACGAACAGACCAAAGTCCTGGGGCAACTAGCCGACCGCGGTATCGAAACGTGCGGAATGGAGGACGACGGTCACTATCACGCAGAATTTTATTTGTCTCGCCCCTCGCGAGATGCTGCCGCAATGCCTATCCAGCAACTGCTCTCCTCCTAGCAGCGCTATTCAATTGCCAAATACGACCGCATGATACAATAGGCAGTGGCTGTGACACGACCAGATGCCAATTCTGAAGTGTGGCCGCCGCCATTGCTCGCGGGCGAGATGACCGTCGGCGGAATTCCGAAATGGTTCTCGCCTGGAAGTCTTCAGTAACTTATGGTCTGTTGGCATTGCCAAAGCGCCAAGCGCTCTGTTCGCAATCGGCCGGGTTGATGCATTGAACTGCGCAGTCGACCTGGTCGTCGCATTCGCAACAGCGGATCCGCAGATGTGAGCATGAACCACCTTAACTGCGACAAGGGGGCGTCGGAATTTTTATGGTGATGTTCAAGCCCCTTGAGTAAGTGGCTGTACGCTCTATTGGCGCTTCACTCCACACTCCTTTTTGAGATGAATCGTGTTTTCAATACCAAGCCTCACCGAGACGATGCCCATCAGAAACCGTGCCTCTCTGAGACCATGCAGGAACGACATTAGAAACCCATTTTCTGCCGCGTTTCTCATGACGCCCATGAGCAGTAAGAACAGCTTGAACAATAGGGACACCACAGACGATATTGGGCCGCTCGCTCACTGCAACGAAAGTGTGCAGCACAAATCCTTGGGCTGATAGCAAGATGCCAACGCCTGCGAATGATTGCATATCTATGACACATGATTTGATCGGAAAAAGGGTGGCATCTTTCGTATATTGACGGTAGCACTACAGCCCTGCGAGGGCAGGGGGGAACGAGGTGGAAATCATCAAGTTGCCAATGGCAAATTCGACCTCGTGTTTCTGCGCTTTCAAGGCTGCTTCGGATGTCTGTAAAACCAGAGGGCTCAGGCGTCTGTCGAAACAGAGGGATTGTGCCGTTCGACGCGCACTACGGCCTGAACAGCAGCAACTCGCGGGACTATGACGGTCGCTCGTCGGATGCGGCATGGTGAGCGACCGTCAGCCTCTTATTCGAGATCACAATTTTCCCAAACAGTACTGCAACGACTTGGCAAGTTGGAAAGGCGCACACGCGCAGGGACAAGCGGTGCATGCCGACATATGTGCTCATCTGATCATCACAAAGAAGTCAGCAGCGCGCCCAAACTTATCGGCATGACAAGACTATTCCGTCCCCAGCAGGACTCACCAGACGTAAGATCGAGACAGAACTAGATTTCGACTCACCGAGCTCCTCCGATACGAGCGATGCGTTTTATTTAGCCATCGTGGGCACCGGTTTAGTCCGCCTCTAAAGAAGATTTAGTCCGCATGTATCGAAAAAATGTTGACCACATTTTCGGACGCCAAGCAATGTCCTGTACCAACAGACACCCATCGCCAGGAGAAGTCCGACCTGATAGCCTGCAAACTTAATCAGAACGCTCGCTTGATCTTTGGATCATAGACTCAAATCGGGAGGAAAGGCAGATGCGATTGTCAATTTTGGGCGCCACTATAGCGGCATTTTTCGCCACCGGCATAGCTCATGCGACAGATGAAGTCATCCACGATGCAGAGTATTACGTGCTCGAGCGCCAACACAGTCCACAATGGGCGGACGATGACAAGGCGGTCGAGGCAATGCTCGCCGACATCCGCACCAAGAACAACAGTAAGCCGCCGAACATTCTTTACATCCTCATCGATGATATCGGCTTCGGCGAGATTGGTGAGCCTTATCTCAACTACGTACGCGGTTACAAAACGCCAAACATCAATAAGTTCGCGGACGAAGCACTGCGATTCATGCGTATGTATACCGAACCCTCATGCACCCCCACACGTGTTGCATTCATGACAGGTCGGCAACCCTGGCGGCTGGGCATGGCACACACTTCGGTCGCAATGGACGGCTTTGGACTGGCGAAGAACGAAGTCACGTTGGCCGAGGTGCTTAAGGCACAGGGTTACAATACGGCTCACGTCGGCAAATGGCATATGGGCGACATTGAGGAAGCTTTTCCTCACAATCAGGGCTTCGACACAGCGTATTTTCCAGTGCATCAACAGGCACAACTCGGTTTGTTCACACGAGAAACCGCAGAAGCAAACCAGCTCATCGGCCAGCATCCCAGCCAGTTCGAGAATACGTGGGTGCTTGATCGCACCTTCCGGCCGATCGCTGGGGCCATGGTGACAGCACTCGAGGCGCAGGCTGGTGGCAAGGCCCGTGAAGTTGGCATCAAACCTGGCGAAGAATGGACACTGGAGAAATACAATCAGATGCACGTACGCTATCAGCGTCAGACGCTTGAGCAATTGGACCTGTTGGCAGCCCGAAGTGAGCCGTTCTTCCTGCAGTATTGGCCCCTGACGCCTCTCACGTTTCCGCGAACCGACACAAAGCAATTCACCTCTCCAAACGGCGGCGTGCAAACTGAAGCCATGCAAAATCTTGACTCGTGGATCGGCGATGTCCTCGCCAAGCTGGAGGAAACCGGTCAGGCAGAAAACACCATCGTCATTATCATGGGTGACAACGGCAATTTTACTAAGTACGCGCCTTACAGTGGTTATTCGCCCATGATTTATCGCGGCGGAAAGGCCGATGCGACTGAAGGAGGAGTACGGGTCGACGCCTTTATCCGCTGGCCAGCTGCAATCAAGGCCGATACGTATGTCGGTGATATGATCCACGTATCCGATCTATTCACCACGTTGGCTCGCGTTACCGGAGGTACAAAACACATACCGACGGATAGGGTTGTCGATGGTGTCGACCAAGCCGCAATGATGCTGTTAGGGGAAGGCAAAGGGCGACGTGATCACCTCTTCATCTACCAGTCCAACAAGATGGCGGCTCTGGTGAAGGAGCAATATAAGTTGCACATACCCGGGCCGGGCGAAAACTTCGTTGTGGCCCCCTTCTATGACCTCTTCCGAGACCCGCGCGAGGAGATCCCCGTGGCCACACCCGTTGGCGCTTGGGCGGCCTCCCCGTTTGAGCGTATCATCGAGCGTCATCTGGCCTGGAAGAAGAAATACCCCGACAAGCCAGCGCCGAAGGGTGTGCCATACACCGGAATTGAAAATCTTCGACCGGAGACGATCGCGATGCGTAACGACTGGCTGGCTTGGAAACGCCAAATCGGCGCCATGAAGTAATGTTTTGCCCGTCGCCGCCGAGTTCTGATGGTGACGGGCTGATGTCCGTTTAGAAAATTCCCGCAAGCCCCTTTGCCCGCGTGGTGTTTTCGAGCAAGTCTGGCTCCCGGCCCAACAACGTTCGTCGGGACGTTCAACACCGCAAGCCAGCATGACCGAGGTTCCGTCTCAATCAACGTCTTGTTGGCTCGTCGCCGTGAGAGGCGTCAAGCGAATCTGCCAGTTAACCGAAACGCAGCTCTTCGTCATTGTTGAGCCGTCATTTTAACGAACATACAAAAAGAACAACTCACCAATTTGCAGCTTCGTGGGCTCGGCAAATAATTAATCGGCTGGCGGCCGCTGACAGTTTGAGCGATTGATGTACTTAGCACTTAGTCACTCGTTGCTGTCGCGTCCCAACCGCATTCGATGCCTGGACATAATCCGTCCCTACTGCACGTTCCGAGAAAACCAACCGGTGTCACTGCAATAATAACTGCAACGTTCAGAACCCGACATGGGAACGCATGTACTCTGCTTATAGCAAACTGAAGTGCATTTTCTGATATCGAAGTAGGATCCAACAAGGTCTTCCAACTTATGCTCAAGTAATCGCAACTTCTTACTGTGCTCGTGCTCAAGCTGAATCATTTCCTCCCGCAGCGCCCTAATTTTTGGCCGAAGTTTGCGAGCCTCATCCAGGGCTTTTCCCGCAAGTTCCTGGGCTCCCGCACTGAGGACAGCCCCAGCATCTCTTGCAGCCGCTTTCGCCTCGGACACTGCCTTCTCGGCCTCAATTTGGATGGGGGGCTTATCTTGCGCAGCAACAATCGAACCGATCGCAACTGATGAAGCAATCAGAGCCACCAGGGACAAAGCCAATCGCGTACACATTGGTCCTCCAAATAAAACAGACAACTAGCTCTCAGCCACGCGCGACTGAGTCCGTAGATCCGGCGGACCACGATTGACCAATTCAAGTCGGCTGTGGCGAATTCAGGCTCCCCTTGGTTAACGGGTCTTTCATGCTCCCTCAGAGCGGCGCGCTCAAAATTGCGACCAGACACACACGCGGGAACCGACCGAAACACTCCGAAACTATATGGAATCACCAGCGTCTGCAGACAGCTGCTATCAAAGCGTTGCAATTGCCGGTACTGAATGAGTCCCAAAACCAAGCCCTCCAAGAAGCTTGTTCTCAAGTGCCCGTGACATTTAAACGGCTATTCCTATCGAAAGGCACTCAAGAGACACCCACACCCAAAAGGGGCGCTTTGGGAGCATGAAATACCATTCCTCTACTCAATTACTGATGCTGTTGAAATTTCATTCCAAATCACTTAAGGCATCAGGAATGATCCATATGGAGCAGAGTAATGTTTGAGGAGCTTGGGCTGGAGGGTTGGACACCCCAACAGGCGTCGGTCGTCATCGCACTGATGCTGGGAGCAGCCTTTGGGATTCTCGCGCAACGGTCGCGATTTTGTTTGCGACGTGGACTCATCGGGACGACAGCCGAGCGGCGAGCTGCAGCAGGCATTTGGTCGATCGCGCTCTCGGCCGCAATTGCAGGAACCGGCATCGCATCGGCTATCGGGCTGATAGATTTTGCGGAGCACCGGTTTCACGCTGATGAGTTGCCGGTGCTTGCAATCCTCGCAGGTGGCCTGATGTTCGGCGCCGGTGCTACACTGTCTCGTGGGTGTGCCTCTCGTCTAACGGTGCTCGCCGGATCAGGCAACCTAAGAGCGTGGACTGTCCTGCTGGTCTTTGCAGTATTCGCGCAGAGCACAATGAAGGGCCTCCTGGCGCCAATTCGCCAATCAATGACTTCGATGAGGGTTGAACTTGGAGAAGTAGGCTCCCTGGCGGGATTTCCAGGCGGTGAGATAGTGTGGGGTGGGTTGCTGGTGGTGGGATTGACGGTTGTAGCGCTACGCTCCGGTGCGGGAATGACCGGGTTGGCAATGGGGGCGGGCATTGGACTTCTGGTTCCGCTAGCCTGGTTGAGCACCGGCTTCCTACTAGCAGATGAGTTTGATCCGATTGCGCTCGACGGACTGGCCTTTACTGCACCGGCGGCTGATACACTGTCCTGGATATTATTGAGCTCCGCAATTGCTCCCGGTTTTGGCGTAGGTCTTTTTGTCGGCGTCCTTGCCGGGGCGTTACTGGCGGCCCTGAGCAGCTCGGAATTCCAGTGGCAGGGATTCACCGCCGAAACACCAAACTGGCGCTATCTATTCGGCGGCGCACTTATGGGTTCAGGCGGCATTCTTGCAGGCGGTTGCACTGTCGGCTCAGGACTGTCGGGCGTAAGCACCTTGAGTATAGCAGGGATACTTGCCCTGTTATCCATCGCAGCGGGCATCTGGTTGACAGATGCGCTTCTTGCGAGAAGTAGACAAGACCGAGTTGCCAGTGATCTCAATCGCATCATCGCGCCAAGTGCTGCAGAATAACGAACAAAATCGCGTCCGGCCCAAAGCCAAAGATCAGCAGGCAGCAGGCAGCAGGCAGCAGGCAGCAGCAAAGACTACGTGATTGACTAGAAGGCAATCTCCAAAATCTCCAAAACATCCCGTTGCGTTTTGATAGAGCGAGGATTGAGGAGTACGGGCTGATATTCAAGTGCCCGCTTGGCCAACTCCTCAAGATTTTCCCGCTTTATGTCCACGTCACGCAAATTGCAGGGCATACCCAGATCGGAAACCAGCTGGCGAATACCTTGCCAAGCGGGCTCACCAGGCTTGCCAATAGCGGAGGCTAAAGCTCTCTGGCGATCGTCGTTGAATTCGGCATTCCATTGCATTACCGCCGGCAGCATAACACACGAAGTGTGGCCATGCGGGACACCAAAACCAGCTCCCAAGGCATATCCGATACCATGGCTTGCGCCATGATACATGCCTGCCGTACTCGGCCAGATCGCATGCCACATACCAAATTGAGTCGACATGCGTGCTTCAAGATCTGTAGGGTTCAGCTTGATCCCGCGCAATCCCTCATGCAACAGCGCCAAGCCTTTGAGCGAAAGCGATTCCGTTGCAGGATTCGCAATAGGGCAGCAATAGGATTCCACGGCGTGATCGACAGCTCGAATTCCCGTGCTAAAAAGCAACCACTCAGGCGTCGCTAGGGTGGAGGCCGGATCGAGCACCACGCTGCGAGGAACGAGTAGGCGGTGATCGAACCCCAGCTTGGTGCGCGTTGATGTATCAGTTATGCCGGCCCTTGCGGTAAAATCTGCAGCAGAAAATGTCGTCGGCACCGCGACCATGCGTATACCATCGGAAGGGACGCCGAATTCGGACGCCTGAAGCCGGTCGAAGCCAGCAGCGAAGGCGCTCAGGTCATCGATCGAAAAAATTGACTTCCAGAGGCAGATTTGCACGACCTTAGTTGCGTCGATCACCGATCCGCCTCCAACAGCGACAATCAGATCGGCTTTCGCCGCGCGCGCTGCTTTGGCGGCCGCGATAACATCTTCTCTCGGACTGTGCGATGCAATGGCAGAAAAAGTTCCAACGTGTCGTTCTCCCAGAGCAGTCGCGATGTCCTGCAAGGGACCGTTCGCCATTGCGGCCAGCGATTTGGTCGAAGTAACAAAAACCCGCTTGGCGCCAAAGTGATCGACTTCATCGACTACGGCGGCCTTGGCAGGCGTGCCGAAGACAATCCTTTCTTGCGCCTGAATTGTGAAAATGCCGCTCTGCATATTTTTTTCCTGAATCACGCGCATTCGCATCGACGTTATTACATTCCGCAAAATTGACTAGAGTTCGTCTCGCACAGCGTCGATGAACCGCTCCAGTTCGTCGATGTGAGATCCTATCGACGTGCTGCTAATGCGTTTGTGATGATAACGCGCATAGCTATTGTTGCACGTTATGTGAGTAACGCCAGCCCGTTTCCAGAAGCGTACTTCTTCTCGCCATTGATCCGGTTCGCCCACGGCCGACATCCAAACTTCAATACCTATATCTTGAGGCCTACGACCCGCTTCCAGTGCCAGATGGCGCAGCCTGCCGAAGGCTGAAATTGCGTCAGAACCAGGTGGATGTTCGAGCATCATCCAACCGTCAGCCAAGCGGGCAGCACGCTTGATCGAATTATCATGATGGCCGCCAAACCAAACTGGAATTGCTCCGGTTTCGGGCCGCGGGTTTATCCCAGCGTCAGCAATGCTATGCCAACGCCCCGTGAAAGTTACGTGGTCGTTGGCCCACAGATGTCGCATCACCTCAACCTGTTCAGCTGATCTCACTCCGCGTGTCGCCCAGTCTTCGTTCAGCCCAACGAATTCGGCCTTGTTCCAGCCAATGCCAATACCGAGCCGTAGGCGCCCACCGGACAATATGTCAACGCACGCAGCTTGCTTGGCGACGAGTGCTGTTTGACGTTGCGGTAGAATCAATACTTGAACAGAAAAACCAATTGTACGCGTGGCATGAGCCAGAAAACCGAGGAGAACGAAAGGATCGTGGAAGAGATCGGCCGACGTATTTCGATTGCCCCAGTCTGGGCGACTCTCAGCGTTGACTCCCAAAACATGGTCAGTGGCGCAAAGATGATCGTAACCGAGTGCTTCTGCAGTCGTCGCGTAGGCCGCTACCGTCCTAGGATCGCCACCGATGTCACTGAGCGGCAGGCCAGCCCCTAGTTGAATTCGTGACATGATCGCTTCCCCTCTCCAGCAGGGTCCAGCCTCCTAGGGCCAACTGCTTGCTCCAATCGGGAGATTATTGCCGAACTGTCAGAGCAGGTCTAGCGCCGGATCGCCGGCGTTTCAATCAATACGCCTCTGGCCCTTGCCGCAAGAAAGAGCTCCAACTCTAAATAAGGCTGCGATCCGGAGCTGTGTTGGATGGCCCGAACGCCTTGCGAACACGAGCGAAGTCGGCGGTGCAACGAACCGAGAGACTGCCATTCCAATCGGTAAACCGGGTAACCAACGGGGAGAGCGTGGCTGATCGTGTCTCCGCGGAGCGGTCGTCCGGCATTTTGTTCATGGCACTCGGCACACGAAAGATCGAGCTGCCCTTGACGGCGATTGAAAAAGGTCTCACCGCGCCTGAAAAAGGGTTCCGCCAGTCCATTGATTTTTACATTGATCGGTAAACCATTGGACTGCCGTGCCACGAATGACGTGAGTGCCAACAACTCGTCAGACTCATAGGGCAAGCTCTGTGCCTGCATTCGCGCCGCCCGGCAATCATTTATACGACCCTCCAAGTTCAGCAAAGTGCCGTTCGCTGGGTCGACAAGCGGATAGCGTGCTGCAACACCGCGCATGCTGCTTGCCGCATCACCGTGGCAAGACGCACATGATTTTCCGACATGCCCCTCCGGCCTCAACCAGAGCTGGGCCCCAGCATCAACCCAAAGCATTCCGGGATTGGCTGCTTCGTCCGCCTGGCGCGCTTTGAGATCGTCACTCAGGAAGGTCGTTCCTGAAGGCAACGGCTCTGCAGATATTTCTAGAGGCGCCCAAATAAGTAGGACAACGAATGCGATGATATAAATCACGGCGACACGGTCAACCTCCGTCTGAATATTTCGACATGCCCAGTATTATCCTGCCATTCGAAGACGACATCACCTGTTGCGACGGCGCTTGTGTAAAACCTAATATATGGATTTGCCGATACTCCCTGGGTCAGATCCATGGCGAATATATCTTCACCCGCATAACGGACGTTTAGGCGAGTGACGATATTACGAGGAATGCGCCTGCCTCGGCGGTCAACGCGATAACCAGTTTCCATCCGGTGACGAATGAGAATCTTAATCAGCACAACGTCGCCTTTGTTTGCCGTCCTCGGCATCGCGACCCGCGCCTTTGGAATTGCCATGCTAACCTCCATCAATGCAGGCAGCCACGGTGACGACGACGTCTTTGCGATCTCTCCAGAATGTTCCATCACTCAGTTCCGCAAGGGCCGTCACCTCCTGGCTTGCACCCAAGCGGATATTTGTTGCGACTTTGGCAATGCCAGAGCGTGGACCGAGGTGCCACGTCAATAAGCGCGAGATGGGGTTGCGTTCAGCAAAGATGTAGATCCGACGTACAAAGTCTTGTTCGGTCATAGGGCTGTCGACCTCGACGATCGTGTAAACAGAGAGACCGTTCTCAGCTAGCGGCGGGATTGTAAGCCGAACGCCAGCGTCGTTAATCATGGCGCCTCGTGTCACTTCTGCAATCTCTTGATCACGCAATGCTGGCGTCGTTGCAGCACCACCCGACACACCAATTGCGACCCCGGCGGCACCTGCTCCGACCAAGAAATTTCGTCGTGTTGGCATGTTCACTCCTTCAACGTTGCAAGAAATGCAACAACATCCTCGACCTGTTGTGCATCGAGTATAGGGCGACCGCGATAGATCGGGTCTACGTCCAGTAATCCCTCCACATGATAGTAAGGTGGCATGATCGCTGCCGGGTTGATTCGCCGCTGATTAATCACCCGGAGACGCAACTGACCAGGACTAAGACGCCGCCCTACATCATCGAGCGCGGGCCCTAGGACACCCTGGAACGGTTCATTGATCGCATTGATACTATGACAGATAAGACAATTACCCATTTGCCGATCCATCACAATCTGCCGTCCCTGTTCAGGATCGCCAACCAAGCCGCCGAGGGGTGCGGGAACCGCATCGCCATCTATCCTGAATGCGAATAAGCCGTTTACCAGGCTGTCGTCGCCGCTAAGCGTGGTCACCAAGGAGACGCTGATAACAATCACGCTCAACAACGATCCACAAAAGCGCATGACTACGCAAGGTCATGATTCTTCAATGGGAACGACCGTATGCGTTTGCCAGTTGCCGCAAAGATCCCATTCAAGACCGCTGGCGCCGCAACGGCAATGGTCGGTTCGCCAACCCCGCCCCAGAACCCACCGGAGGGCATGACGATCGTTTCGACTTTTGGCATATCAATCATCCGGATCGGCGGATAGGTATCGAAGTTTTGCTGTTCGACACGCCCGTCCTTGACCGTACACTCGCCGAATAGCATCGCCGAAAGGCCATAGGCGAAGGATCCTTCGACCTGTGCCTCAATCTGCTGCGGGTTTACTGCGTGACCGCAATCCGTAGCGGCAACGATCCGGTGGATCTTCAACTCGCCGTTGGTCACCGACACTTCGGCACATGCCGCGATGTGACTGGCGAACGCAGTGCACTGGGCCAATCCCCGGAAGACGCCCTTAGGCGCAGATTTACCCCATCCTGCTTTGTCTGCGACGGCTTTGAGGACTGCGATATTCTTTGGATGCCTCTCCATCAGCTTCAGTCGGAATTCCAACGGATCCTTGTCTGCAGCATGCGCTAGTTCGTCGATGAAGCATTCGATGTAGATGGCGTTCTGATTGGCGTTTACTCCGCGCCAGAAACCTGGCGGAACATGAGGATTTCGCATGGCGTGGTCAGCCAGTAGGTTGGGGAACGAGTAGCTGATACCGTGATCCCCCTTTGGCAGCAGGCACTGAAAGGTGACAAAATCCATTCCGTTTTTGAGACGTTGCGGCATCACACCGGCCAATATCGATTGCCCGGAAATGCGCGCCCAGAAAGCCGTTACATTTCCGTCGTCGTCGAGACCGGCCGACAGCTTGCAACGCGTAACGGGATGATAGGCGCCATGCGTCATGTCTTCCTCGCGCGACCAAAGTAGTTTAACCGGTGTGCCGGGAAATTCCTTGGCTATCAAAACGGCTTGTCGCACGTAATCGTGGAAGGCGCCGCGGCGACCAAACCCCCCACCTAGGTGCAACTTGTAGACGTCGCATTGCTGTTGGGGAAGATCAGCAGCCTTGGCGGCAGCAGCCAGCGCCGCCTCGCCATTCTGCGTTGGACACCAGACCTCACATTTCTCGGCAGTCCACTTTGCTGTGGCGTTCATCGGCTCCATTGTGGCATGGTTCTGGTAGGGGTAGGAATAGACCGCTTCGATTTTCTTAGCGGCTCTCTCCAGCGCACCATCAACGTCACCATTTTTGTTTCCAACGAAGGCTTCCTTTGCTGTTAGGCCCTCCTCGAGGAACGCATCAATCTCCTCGCTCGACGCCCTGCTATGTTCACCTTCGTCCCAAGTAATTGGAAGGGCGTCAATTGCCGTCTTTGCCTGCCACCACTTGTCCGCAACGACGGCAACTGCGTTGTCGTCGACCAAAACCACTTTCTTGACACCCGGCATCGACTGGACTTTAGACCGATCGAATGAGACGAGTTTTCCGCCAAAAACAGGACATTGTTTGATGGCGGCGTTAAGCATGCCGGGAAGCATCAAATCAGCGCCATAGATTTGTTTTCCCGTCAGCTTGTCCGCAGTGTCCAATCGCTTCAGTGGTTTGCCTGCTATCTTCCAATCTTTTGGATCTTTAAGTTTTACCGATTTTGGGACGTCAAGTTTGGCTGCTGCGGAGGCAACTTTGCCGAACGTCGTGGAGCGGCCCGAGGCTGGATGCGATATCACTCCATTCTCAGCCTGACACATGTCGGGTGCAACCCCCCATGCCTTCGCAGCGGCGGCAATTAACATCTCGCGAGCGGCGGCGCCACCCTGCCGGACGTAGTCGTGTGACTGGCGAATGCCGCGACTTCCTCCAGTTGAAAAGCTTCCCCAAACCCGACCGCGCTCCAGATTGGTTGCGGGAGTTGGATATTCCGTCTCAACTTTGCTCCAATCACAATCGAGTTCTTCGGCGACCAGTTGTGCAAGACCCGTCAATGTTCCCTGGCCCATTTCCGATCGCGCGATACGAATGACAATGGTCTCATCGGGCCGCACGACAACCCAAGCATTAATTTCATCTGGATAACCGGGCTGCGCGAGGGCTGCGAATGGAATACCAAATCCAAGTGAGAAGCCGACAGCTGTCCCTCCAACGACGAAATTGCGCCGGGAAACATCGAGAGCTTTTTCCATGTTCGCCTCCTTATGCCTTCTGGCTTGCCGCAAGGTGAATGCCAGCACGCACACGATTGTAGGTTCCACACCTGCAAATATTCGTCATTGCTTCATCGATCTGGGAGTCTGTAGGTTTTGGCGTACTTTCGAGCAGCGCGGCTGCGGCCATAATCATTCCGCATTGGCAGTATCCGCACTGTGGTACGTCAAGTTCAAGCCAAGCCTTCTGGACCGGATGCGACCCGTCGCTGGAGAGGCCTTCAATTGTTGCGATCTTGTCGGTAGCGGCAACTGCGTCGAGAGGAAGGACGCAAGATCGCTGCGCTTCTCCGTTCACGTGGACGGTACAAGCTCCACATTCAGCGATCCCACAACCGTATTTTGTTCCGGTCAGGTTCAGATATTCCCGCAAGACCCATAACAGCGGCGTTGAACCATCTGCATTGACCTCGACATCGTTGCCATTAACATGAATTCTGGTCATGAGCCTCTCTCCTGACTTGTTATGGGTCATTCCCGTCGACCAATGCCACGGGCTTCGTGATCACTCCGAGTGCGATAGTTGCGATGATTGCGATGATAGCGATGATAGCGATAATTGCGATGGTGACGTCTGTACATAACGAGTAATTGAAATAACAAGACTTAGCAGATGGATCCCGCCGTGATGATATTGGCGTTCCCTTTTATAGTTGGTCGCTCCTTGAGCAGTGTTTGTAAAAGACATGTGCGCACAAAACATAAGCGTATTAGAAATGGCCGGTTCGCAACTCCTAGATCCTGGCACCACACCATAGTTACAGATAATGACAAACAGGTTGCGCTAACAACCATCACTTCTACGTGATTTCCTGATAAGCGGATCGCGACCGCATCTATCGTGCAGAAAAGTCTGCCTCAATACGGATGGACGCACGTGCTCGATCATTCGGGACATGCCTCTTCCCGTGGTAGACTATAATCCAGCCAGTAATTAATACGTGTCACCCGTTGTCCTCATCGCGAGTTTTACAATGTCCAGCGTACACTTTCACGGAGTCTTTCCGTACCTGGTTTCTCCAATACGAGATGATGGATCAGTCGATCGACCAGTGCTCCAGAGGCTCTGTGAGGATCTGATCGATGCTGGCGTTCACGGATTGACGCCATTGGGGTCAACGGGAGAGTTCGCATATCTCGATTGGGACCAGAAAAGGGCGATTGTTGAAACTGTGGTAGAAGCCGCAAATGGTCGCGTGCCCGTTGTGGCCGGCGTCGCATCGACGACCATCGCACAAGCCGTGCACCAAACCCGCGCGTTTCAGAGCATGGGATGTGATGGTATTTTGGCCGTTATGGAGGCCTATTTTCCTGTCACGGATGAGGGTATTTATGCGTACTTTCGTGCCATAGCTGACGCGAGTGATCTTCCTGTGGTACTTTACACAAACCCTAACTTCCAGCGCAGCGACCTTTCTCTCACTGTCATCTCCCGGCTAGCAGATCACGACAAGATTGCTTACATCAAGGACGCTTCGTCCAACACCGGTCGGCTCCTTTCGATACTTGGCGAGGTCGGTGATAGGCTGACAGTATTTTCGGCTTCAGCTCATATACCCGCCTGCGTCATGATGATTGGCGGAGCCGGTTGGATGGCCGGACCGGCCTGCTTGATCCCGCAAGAAAGCGTCGAGCTTTATCGCCTCTGCAAGGCTGGCCAGTGGCAGGAAGCGATGGATCTCCAGTATCGGTTGTGGAGGCTTAATCGTGTTTTTGCAAAATATAACCTTGCAGCCTGCATCAAAGGGGGACTTGAGATCCTCGGATACGATGTTGGCCGACCACTTCCCCCACAAACGCCGTTATCGGAAGCTGGTCGAGATGAGGTGCTGGCGACACTGCGTGCGATTGGACGCCTCGCTTGACTCGGTCTATCAACCAGGCCAAGGCGACGATCGATATTCTGCTGCACGGCCTCCCACATCCGCCCTGCCGCCGAAAGACGCCCTGGCTGAAACGCTTTTCTCCCTCACCCTTTGATACTGCCTGGCATTATGCCATCACCGCCTTGCAGTGGCAGTTACGGCGAGGCAAACGGGTCCAGGACGATCACTTCTCGGACGTTAGGACAGTACCTGCGCTACCCTTGAGCATCTCCGCGACGTCTGCGACATGCCCAATGGTGGCAGTCTTGCCCCTGTTTGACACGAAGCGCGCAGCAGCGTCGACCTTGGGTCGCATACTGCCTTCGGCGAATGGTTCTAGATCGATGGACCGCGGCGACAACGCGTTGATCGGCCTGGCGGTTGATTTGCCCCAGTCCCTGTAGACGGCGTCGACATCTGTCAACAGCAACAGCCAGTCGGCAGCGATAAACTGGGCCAGGAGGCTGCTCGCAAGATCCTTGTCAATTACTGCTTCGGCGCCGACCAGCGCTCCATTGTCAGTTTCCAAGACTGGAATGCCGCCACCGCCTGCGCAGACTACGATCGCTCCGCCATCGACAAGATATTCAATCACGCGCGCCTCTAAGATCTCTCGCGGTTCAGGTGAGGCCACAGCCCGGCGCCACCCGCTCTCGTCTGCCACAATTGTCCAATTTCTTTCGCGAGCGAGACGCTGTGCTACGTCCTGGGAGTAGATAGGCCCAATTGGCTTTGTCGGACTCGCAAATGCAGGATCATAGCGATCGACAAGTACCTGGGTGAGCAAAGTCGCAATCATCGACCCAGCGGGAAGCACATTCCGCAATTCCTGCTCGATAAGATAGCCAATCATGCCCTCGCTTTCGGCACCCAGGACATCTAATGGATAGTCACCATCCGGTGGACCAGCCTGCGCCTGCAAGGCGAGAAGACCAACCTGCGGGCCGTTACCGTGCGTGATGACAACGTCGTGGCCTGCAAGGATGAGTTGCGAAAGCGGTCGTACCGCGCGCCTCACGTTTGCGCGCTGGCGCTCCGCCGTCATTGGTTCGCCCCGACGCAACAGGGCATTGCCACCGAGAGCCGCTACGAGCCGCATGCCTAGCCTCCGAGGGTTGCAACAAGCAGCGCCTTGATCATATGCATGCGATTTTCTGCCTGGTCAAAAACGATCGAAGCCTCGCTTTCGAAGACGTCGTCGGTCACCTCCATGCAGTCAATTCCGAACTCCTTGGCAATAGAAGCACCCAACGTCGTATCGGCATTATGAAACGCGGGGAGACAATGCATGAACTTGGCGTGGTAGGTACCAGCTAAAGCCATCAGTTCTTTATCAACGCGATAGGGCCTGAGGGCGGCAATGCGTTGCTCCCAAAGAGCCTTATCCTCCCCCATAGAAAGCCAGACGTCGGTGTAGACGAAATCGGCTTCGGGAACCAATTCCTCAGGCTTATCGCTCAGCCTAAGAAATGTACGACGGTCCCGGGCAACCTGCTCCAAATGATCGAGCCGTTCTGTATTCGGCCAGCACGAGCGCGGCCCGCAAAGCCGCACGTCGACCCCAAGCTTGAGGCCGCAAAGCGCCAGCGAATGCGCAACGTTGTTCCCAAC
>JBPCWA010000006.1:0-10783 GCA_051009975.1 Hyphomicrobiaceae bacterium | reverse complement strand
TGCTCACGCAGTGCGCCGCAAGCATGGCCAAATTGGATCCGGTCGGTCCCGACGGCGAGCGCGGTGTGATTGTATCGACTGCCTCCGTTGCTGCAGAGGACGGACAAATCGGGCAGGTCGCTTATTCCGCTTCGAAGGGCGGCGTGCAGGCGATGACGTTGCCAGTGGCCCGCGATCTGGCGAAGGATGGTGTGCGGGTGGCAACTATTCTGCCCGGGCTGTTCCACACGCCCATGTTCGATGGTTTGCCGGTCGAGGCCCGCGAAGCCTTGGCAGCAAGCGTGCCGTTTCCCTCTCGCCTTGGACGTCCCGAAGAGTATGCTCACCTTGCGCTGGAAATCTGTCAGAACGGCATGCTGAATGGTGTCAATATTCGACTTGATGGGGCAATTCGGCTTGCGCCGCGATAAGGCTTAGGAGCCTGCGCCAAAATCAAAGCAGAAGAGTCGGGGAGCTAGCAATTGAGGTTGGCCAAGGATTGCACCAATCTGCGAGCCACACGACAGAACAGAAAGCTGGGGATTTGTCCCGGCTACCCCTGCCGAGGGCCATCAGTTAGGAGATGGCATCCACCTGGCGGCAACAATTGGACCACTCTTGCCCATCTGTACAAGTATAGCACATGTATCAGCTTGACTGTCTAACACATCTTCATTCTTGAGCTGGATGACTGTTCGAGCGCCAGACCACATACCAACTGGCGTCACTTTGCGAACGACATTGTGATAGGTTAATGTCCGTCCCCTATTTTCCCCGCGCCGTACGGGCACGGTCACCTTAGAGCGGACGGATGCTAGCCAAATTGTCGCCGATTGATCGACAATTGCTTCACCAACTTCGATTGTGAGTTTGCCAGAATTGATCCGCACATCCAGGGGAACGCGTGTGTCGGACAAATAACTCTTTGAACGATCAATGGCGCGGTCGATTTCACGGGGCATGCTGCCAACGGCGTGCGAAAGCCCATTGACGACAATTTGCGGTGTGTAGACTTCGCCGTCCCCACGCTTGCGGGCATAGAGCCTCTGGCGTGCACTGAACGCAGGATTGCCCAACGTATCTTTCCAGCCAAGGTAGTCCCAGTAATCGACGTTGTACGACAGTGCAATCGTGTCACGCCGTTCAGCGTATCGCTTCAGCAACCGGTCCGCTGGTGGGCAGCTTGAACATCCCTGACTCGTGTAAAGCTCCAGCACCACAGGTGCCTTTACGGGCGGCGTCTGGGCTGCCGCTTTGTCAGGCGGTGCTCCATTGCCGAGCAAGACGAGAGCCAATGATACACAGGTTACGGCGCGCATGAACCCTTTCCGACCCCTTCGAATGGACAACAACCGCCTAGGTATGGTCGTTTGATCATTCAAATGCGAGTCACGAATGGGTGACGCTTCTTTTACCGACGTGGCACGATACGGTGGGTCACTCGGCCGGCGAGTCTTCGCCGGCCTGACATTAGTGTAGATTAAGCCGCTTCAGAGAGATTGCGCAACACATAGTGCAGGATTCCTCCGTTGCGCACATAGTCCAACTCATCCAGGGTATCGATGCGGCACAAGATGGGCACATCTTGTTTTGAACCATCGGCGAAAGTTATTTCTGCAACCATCTTTTTGCGAGGTTCAATGTCTTTGAAGCCGCGTATTGTGACCATTTCGTCGCCACGTATACCCAGCTTTTCCCAGGATAGACTGTCTTCGAAAGTAAATGGGACGACTCCCATTCCAACGAGATTTGAGCGGTGAATGCGTTCGAATGATTGAGCAATTACGGCTCGAACTCCGAGAAGGCTAGTGCCTTTTGCGGCCCAGTCTCGCGACGATCCATTGCCGTATTCGACGCCTGCCATGACAACCAAAGGCACACCCTCTTTGCGATAGCGCTCGGCAGCATCGAAGATGAACATCCGTTCGCCGGAAGGGTAGTGAATGGCGTAGCCCCCTTCCGGAATCGTGCCATCTGCGGCCTTAACGGCGTGATTCTTGATGCGAATATTGGCGAACGTGCCGCGCATCATGATGTCGTGGTTGCCGCGACGCGTGCCATATTGGTTGAAGTCTTGAGGGCGCACCTGGCGCTCAAGCAGGAACTCACCGGCAGGGCTTTCCTTTTTGATAGCTCCGGCGGGTGAAATGTGATCTGTCGTAATCTTGTCGCCAAAGAGACCGAGAATGCGGGCACCGATGACGTCTTCCTGTTGCGGCAGCTCTTTGGTTATGCCTTCAAAATATGGCGGGTTCTGTACATAAGTTGAGCCCGAATCCCAACCATAGGTAAGTCCGGTGCTTGTCTTGATGTCTTTCCAGTTCTCGTCTCCTTCAAAGACATTGGAATACTTCGATTGGAACATGTCTCGATCAATGTTTTCCGAGATGAATTGCTGAATCTCCTGATTCGTTGGCCAGATATCGCGGAGAAAGACGGGTTTGCCGGCGTCGTCTTTGCCGAGTGGTTCGCTTGACAGATCCTGGTTGACGGTACCGGCCAGTGCGTAAGCAACGACAAGAGGAGGAGAAGCGAGGTAATTTGCCTGCACATCTGGACTAACGCGGCCTTCGAAGTTGCGATTGCCCGACAGGACGGCCGATGCCACAATTCCATTCTCGTTGATGGCGCGCGAAATGTCCTCCTGCAAGGGACCCGAGTTCCCAATGCACGTTGTACAACCAAACCCAACAAGATTGAATCCGATTTGATCGAGGTAGGACTGCAGTCCAGCCTTTTCGAGGTAGGCCGCCACCACCTGTGATCCGGGCGCAAGCGATGTTTTGACCCACGGTTTTGTCGTCAATCCTTTTTGGACGGCGTTGCGTGCGAGCAGACCTGCAGCAATGAGCACGCTGGGATTGGAGGTGTTGGTGCAACTCGTAATGGCTGCAATAACCACGTCACCGTGGCCGAGGTCAAAGTCGTGATTGGCGACATCAACTCGCTTTTCAATGTCGGTGGCAGGCCGACGATATTCGTTTTCGAGTGCAGTTGCGAAACCGGATTTGACGTTTTCTAGCGAGATTCTACCTTCCGGCCGCTTGGGCCCCGCCAGGGATGGCACGACATCGCCAAGGTCAAGGTCCAGCGTGTCGGTGAAGACCGGTTCCGAAGTGTCGCTGGTCCGGAACATATCTTGCGCCTTGGTATAGGCCTCGACAAGGGCGATGCGATCATTGGCTCGACCGGAAACTCTCAGATAGTTGAGCGTTTCGGCGTCAACCGGGAAAAACCCGCAGGTGGCGCCGTATTCTGGCGCCATATTCGAGATCGTGCCGCGGTCGGCCAAGGTCATGGCGTCGAGGCCAGGTCCGAAGAATTCGACAAATTTGGCAACAACACCTTTTTTGCGCAACATCTGCGTGACAGTGAGGACAAGATCGGTTGACGTTACGCCTTCCTTGAGGCGCCCCGTTAGACGAAAACCTATCACTTCTGGAACCAGCATGGATTGGGGTTGGCCAAGCATTGCGGCTTCCGCCTCGATGCCGCCGACGCCCCATCCGAGCACGCTGAGGCCGTTGACCATGGTTGTATGACTGTCTGTGCCCACGACAGTATCTGGATACGCCAGGACTTTGCCGCCGATTTCACGGGTCCAGACCACCTGGGAGAGGTATTCGAGATTGATTTGATGGCAAATTCCAGTGCCTGGGGGGACGACGCGGAAGTTATCGAAGGCGCTTTGGCCCCATTTGAGAAAATTGTAGCGCTCTCCATTTCGCGCGTATTCCAGTTCCACGTTTCGCGCGTAAGCAGCTTCATTTCCGAAGGCATCAACGATGACGGAATGGTCAATGATGAGATCGACGGGGACCAGGGGATTGATTTTGCGCGGATCTCCGCCGAGCGACGTCATACCATCGCGCATGGCGGCGAGGTCGACAACGGCCGGAACGCCGGTGAAGTCTTGCATCATGACACGTGCCGGACGAAAGCCAATTTCCGTGCTGGACTTGCCTTTAGTCTCCCGCCATTTGGCAGTTGCCAATATATCATCTTTGGTCACCGACCGTCCGTCCTCGTGGCGAAGAAGGTTCTCCAGAAGGACTTTGAGCGAGTAGGGCAAAGCGGAAATGTCTCCGAGCCCATTTCGTGCTGCGTCGGGCAGCGAGTAATAGGTGTATGTCTTTTCGCCGGCCGTCAGTGTTTTGCGGCAATTGAAGCTGTCCAGCGAAGTCTGAGCTTGCGCGGTCATGGTGAGCTCTCCTCACAGTTGGGTTATTAGTCCCGCGCCGCCGGTGTGCCGGCGAATAGTTCGCAAGAGGAGGTGTGTGCTGTACTTCTGCACACACCAGCAGGCGCCCGAGATCGCGCCAGCGCGGAGAAACATTGCCTTTATAACCTCTTGGTCGGGATCCGGTCACTAGGCTTTGTTGTCATATGTGGCATCAATTGCGTGACTTTTGCAGCGAATAGGGCTTGGTGACCAAGAGGCTGAAGGAGAAAGTTAGAAGTTCTCTTACCGACGTTTTCGCTTTCTTCTTACTCTGGTGACCCATCCTCGCCACTGGGCAGTGCCCAAAGACCAGTATCCAGAGATCACTTTTCGGAAAGCTGTATTCAGAGGATCTTTCCAAAGCGCAGATTCTCGGTCGATTTCCGGAGCCGTTCCTCGCTGCCGTTCCTCGCTGCCGTTCCTCGCTGTCGTTCCTCGCTGCCGTTCACCGGAGTCGGCTCACGGGTGCCGGGCTCAAAGTTCAGCGCTTCATCAGCACTTCCTAGGGCGAATGCGCAATAGTCCATTCCCAAGTGTTCGCTCGTAAAGGGCGGGTCCCTGGCGGATGGACGCAGGACCAAGGTTGTCTGAGGACTTTCGACGACTGCCAGCTGGACATGGATTGCGCGCGATGGAACATACAAAGATGTCAGAGAGATGGATCCTAGACCGATGTCGCTGAGTTTGGAGGTAGATGGGTTAACAGTTGACCGTGGTGGACGACGCGTTTTGGAAGACGTGTGTTTTACCGCGACAGCGACGATCGGACTCAAACTGACCGGTCCAAATGGAATCGGGAAGACCACGTTGCTGCGCACCTTAGCGGGATATCAGCCTATGTCCGCCGGCGCCATCCGCCTTCTTGGCGGTGATCTTGAGAAAGAACGCGGCGAGCAAGTTCACTACGTTGGTCACGCCGATGCTCTCAAATCGGCGCTGACCGTTCGCGAAAACTTGGAATTCTGGTCAAGGTATCTCGGTACGGGTGCGAGCGTCGACACCGCCCTTTATGAATTTCGGCTGTCGCCTCTTGCCAGTATCCCCGTCGTTTACTTGTCGGCCGGGCAGCGCCGGCGGGTGGCGCTAGCGCGCTTGAGGGTAAGTGCGCGTCCGGTTTGGTTGTTAGATGAACCGACGGTCGCGCTCGATGAAGTGAGTCAATCTTTGCTAATGACTGCATGCAACGCGCATTTGCGCGGCGGCGGGCTAATCGTCGCTGCAACCCATCAATCATTGGCGTTCGATCAGTCAGCCGAATTGAGACTCGGCAGCCGCGAGGTCGACAGATGAATGGTTTCGTCCGGTTGATTGCGCACGACATTCGACTGTCGTTGCGTGAAAGCGGAGCTCTCGGGACGGCGCTGGGTTTTTACGTCATAGTCGTCTCTTTGGTGGCGGTCGCCGTCGGGCCGGATCTCAATCTGCTTGGCCAGATCGCTGCAGGGGTGCTCTGGATTGCACTACTTTTGTCAGCGTTGTTGTCACTGGGCCGCATTTTCGAAACGGATTTCGAGGATGGCTCGCTCGAAATTCTAGCCCTCGGAGCCCTGCCACTTGAGCTCGTTGCGATGGCGAAAGCGCTGGCGCATTGGTTGACAACGGGGCTACCGCTGGTCGGTCTTACGCCGCTTCTCTCGCTTCTGCTGAATCTGGATGTTAACGCCATACCGATGCTATTGGCGACGATGTTGGTCGGGACTTTGGCCATTAGTTTGCTTGGTACGATTGCGGCTGCCTTGACTTTGCGTTCTCGTGCCGGTGGTGCGTTGATTGCAATTCTCGTCTTGCCCCTCTATGTACCGACGCTCATTTACGGCGTAACGACGGTATCGGTTGTGCTGACGCCGCCGGGAAGTCCATGGCCATCTTTTTTGCTGCTGTCGGCCATATCGCTGTGCGCACTGGTGTTTGCACCGTGGGCGTCAGCGAGTGCGCTGCGTCACCAGATGCAGTAAATGCCTGAAGCTTCAAGCTTTCCTCCCGGCGACCTCTGAGCAGTCGGTTTTGGCCGAGAACATGTAGATTGGGGGCAGTTGGCATTCTGGGAGGGCTAAGTGTGCTAGATAGGACTTTGCCGCACAATCACTAGGAAAGCATCACAGTCAACGACGCAGAAAACATGCAGTCATTCACACAAAAGTTCGCAAATCCGACCCGCTTCATGGCGATTTCAGCATTGCTCGTGCCGGTCTTGGCGGGATTGTCGGTTCTTGTGATCGGCATCGGGCTGTACATGGCATTTTTTGTCGCTCCGATCGATTATCAGCAGGGTCACACCGTCAAGATTATGTTCGTGCATGTGCCTTGTGCATGGTTGGCGATGATGGGTTACGGGATCATCGCTCTTTCTAGTTTCGGATATCTCGTGTTTCGTCATCCACTGGCTGACGTGTCTGCCAAATCGGCAGCACCGATAGGCGCGGCCTTCACGTTTCTCGCGCTGGTGACCGGGTCACTTTGGGGCAAGCCCATGTGGGGCACATACTGGGAATGGGACGCGCGTTTAACGTCGGTATTAATCCTATTCTTTTTGTATCTAGGACTCATTGCGTTGCGGTCATCGATCGATGATGAGGCATTGGCCAGCAAGCAATCGGCGGTTCTGGCGCTCGTCGGCGTTGTTATTCTGCCGTTCATACGGATTTCGGTCGAGGGACTGAGCATACCCTGGCTGGGCATCAATCTGCCAAGTTGGAACACTTTGCATCAGCCGTCGAGCGTAATACGTCTCGATGGTCCGACAATTCACGTGTCCATCTTAGTTCCCCTCTTAGTCAACGCACTTGGGTTCTCGCTCCTGTTTCTGGCAATGCACCTTAAAGCAATGCGCAACGAGATTCTGCGTAGGCGTCTCAAGGCGATGATGATTGCGCGGGTCGCACGCGCAGGCGACGAGCCGGCGACAATATTGCGGTAAGGTAGAGCAGCGCGATGCTTGATCTTGGCAAACATGCGGTTTTCATCTGGGCATCCTATGGGATTGTAACGCTCGTCCTTGTGCTGATGATTGCGTGGTTGATCGCGGACGGCTTGCGGTACACTGCACGGCTCAAGGAGTTTGATGAGCGTGGCATAGGCCGTCGGAGGAATAGGCCGTCGGAGGAATAAGCAGCAGGCAGAGCGCTGGTTGGGCGACAGAGGATGATCAGAATGATCGATGCAAAGGCAACTGCCAATGAGTCGTCATCGAAGATGGGAAGATATGGATGGGTGATGGCGCCGTTTGTAGTGTTCGTTGCCATGGCCATCATGTTCGGCTACGCGCTGCGAACAGGTGATCCCTCGAAGTTGCCATCCGCCCTCGTAGGTAGACCTGCACCAACTTACGGATTCCCTCCTCTTGATGGCCTGACCCGAGAGGGGGCGTCTGTGCCAGGGTTGCCCGAGGGTCATTTGACAAAGGATCAAGTTACCGTCGTCAATTTCTGGGCTTCCTGGTGCGGACCGTGCCGGGACGAGCATCCGGTTCTTGTCCGCCTCAAGGAGCAAGCAAAAGTTCGCCTTGTTGGAGTGAACTACAAGGATCCTGCCGCAGGCGGCTTAAGATTTCTCGCCAGATATGGAAATCCATTCGATGCTGTCGGAGTTGATGTCCTCGGCCGTGGTGCCATCGAGTGGGGTGTTTATGGGATGCCGGAGACGTTCGTGGTCGATGCCCGGGGCCGTATTGTCTACAAACACGTCGGACCAATGAGCATCGACGATCTCGAACGGCTTATCCTTCCGGCGATCCGCGCTGCTCAAGAAGCCAAGAAGCTGCCTACGAGCTAAGGGGCAACTGCACGGGGCCTGGGCAAGTTCCCCTAAATGGACGATCCGGATGCAGCGAGACATGTTTGCAGCGAGACATGCTTGTAGCCAGACAAGCTTGTGGCCAGACATGGCTGCCCCGAGACTGGATTGAGGAAAGGGTCGCGGCAGTTTGGCAAAGGCTGGTCGGCAGTTTATCCACAGCATCTGCAACCTGAGAAATCCGTTGGCATAAGCCCGCGACTCGGTTGATTGAGTATGGCCAACGTCGGCATGTGCTGCGCTCAGGGCATCGAGACGCGTCCGCACACACCGTCCGCTGGTAGGCCCATCCATGAGCAGGCTTTGCAGGTTCAGCGTCGCCTGCGGATGGGCTGTATCGGCCAGTGGCCAGATGCGACGAACAGGGTTCCACCACATCTTTAGAACGTTCGATCAGCCTCCGAGTGGGGCTGGTCGCCGATCGTCTGGTGTCCAGTCTGATCAGAGTCGACTTACAAGCGCAAGCGTTTTAATGTCTAATTTGATCAAAAAAATGCGTATCACAATGTCTGGTGCACCTAAGAAACAACAGACTGTACTTGTGCGGATGAGCGTGTCGGCCAAGCTCCACCGTTACCTTGGCCATTTGGCACGCACGACCACGATGGGGGCGTCAGAAAATGATGTTGCCTTGTTCTTACTAACGCGAGAGCTTGAATCATTGCGTCAGTCTGGAGCCTACGCTTTCGACCTGGTGCGCGATGACGACTGAGGGCAGTCGGTCAGGAATTTGGGGCCCCGGTTTTCAAATTGGCACTTTGACTTCATCCCCAGATCTCCATTCGGAGACCTCGTTCATCGACCTCGGGTTCGTCGGGAAAGCGGCGTGCCTGACCGGCGCGAATACGACCGGCGCTCCAGGCGTTGACGCAGGCATCGATAATGTCATCGGGCCCGACGCTTTTTTTCGGAAAGCGTGAATTGTGGAGCAATTCGGGTGAGTAGCCGGCCGAACGTAGGAGGTTGCGGCGCAATTCTAACCCTGCATGACTCGGACGAGATTTGATCTTCTTTGGCAGATCTAGTGCAGTCTCTCCGTTCAATGCCCAAAAGGCAACTTCGGGATGACATTCGAAGACGCGTTCCTGCAAGCCGGGCGTCATGAGCGCGTCGACTTCCCGAATCTTGGGGAATAGATGGAAGGCTTGCTTGGAGACCTTGCGTGGCGGTGCAGAAGTGGCAAGAGCCGTTTCACATGCCTGTTGATAGGTGCTGCACATGACAGCAGAGCGTGATGGCATGGCAAATATTGAGGATTGGCGGTCTCCGAGAATGGCCCGCGCCGCTTTATCTGCCTTGCGCCCGCCGATCGCCACAAGTGATGAAAGCCCGATCGGAATGTCAATCGCAATAGGGCTCACTTCCGGCGTGATTGCGAGCAGATCAGCAAAACTTTGAAACAATTTCAGTTCGGCCCGTGAACGATCGTTAAAAGGATGCAGAACTGCGATCCAGCCAGCGGGGCATCCGTCTACGCCTGCCACAAGTTGGGTCATCTCAATTTCTCGATCTGCGCCGGGGTTGCAGTCGTCCACTCGGATTGCGTCGCGATGATTGCAAGATGCGGTTTGCCGAGGCTCGCTGCAATGAGCGAACTGAGGCGTCCGGATGCACGTCCGAGATCAGGATCTGCGGCAAATATGCCAGACAAAAAATCTCCAGTTCCCTTGGGTACACCGCTCTGCCTGGTTGTTTTGCAGATTTCTACGTGACCAGGCCTGACAAACAGATTGGCAATTCCCGAGTTGCTCGTGCTGATCGACGTGACCACGGCCGAGCGCACCGGCAGAGAACCTACGGCATCCACGGCGTCGTCGGCGGAAGGGATGGCTCGACCAACAAGCCAACTGAGCTCAAAGACGTTCGGGAGCAAAAGATCAGCCTTGGGGATCAATAAATCTGCAATGGCAGCAGCGACCGTCTCCTCGACATATATCCCTTCCTCTTCATCGCCGATGATTGGATCACAGAGAAAGGTTGCGCCTGACGATCTCTGTTTCACCAAGTCTACAGCACTTGCCGCGAAAGCCACATGATCGACGCTTGGCATATATCCGGTCAGAACCACTTTGACATCCGACAGCCATCCATTCGAGTCCAAGGCCGCAATCATATTGCGGAGTACATCCGGATCGATCCGAAGCCCGCTGACGTAGGAGTGACCGGGATGGTTGGACAGCAGAACGGTCGGCACGGGCCATATGTCGACCCCCAAGGCTTGAACTCCGGGACAGATTGCCGACAAGCCGACGTGGCCTGCAGCCACCTGCGACGATATTGCAAGGATGCGGGACTTGGATCTGGTCATGGATAGCGCGCAGCTGGTCCAGGTTGTTAGAGGCTTGGGCCGTTGCAAAGGCTTCAATGTGGCGCGATCAGTGCGTCGTGAACAGTCTGACCTGAATTGCGATCCGCGACAAGCGCGGCATCAGGACGTGTAGATTTCCTGGCATGTACCTCTAGCCTCTGACTGATTGCTTGGAGGGCAGTGTGATGACATTTCGACCGCGCCGAAGCGCGCTTTATATGCCTGGCTCTAACGCCCGGGCGATGGAAAAGGCCAAGACCCTAGACTGTGATGTTGTTATCTTCGATTGCGAAGATGCGGTTGCACCCGAGGCGAAGCAGGAGGCACGGGCCCAAGTTTGCGCGGCTGCAGCAGGTGGCTCCTACGGTAGTCGGGAGGTGGTCATTCGTATCAACGGCCTAGACACTGAATGGGGCAACGCCGATTTGGACGCAGTAGCCGCAGCAGGACCAGACGCGATCTTAGTTCCGAAAGTCGAACAG
>JBPCWA010000005.1:0-3266 GCA_051009975.1 Hyphomicrobiaceae bacterium | reverse complement strand
TCAACGAAAATCCGGACTCCATTCACACAATTATCATCGACTTTCGGACAGTGCGAGATCTGGATGCCTCGGCAGCGTTCAGTCTTGAAAGAACGTTGAGCGATTGTGCACCGAGGAACATTGAAGTGTGTTTGAGCGGACTCCGACCCGACTTGGAGAAACGTTTGCGGCGCTTTACGTCGACGAGTACGGACCCATCGCGTCTTCAGCCTCGGTTTTTTGACAGGCTCGACAGTGCCCTTCAGGAAATTGAAGCAGAAGTACTTGAGCGCTACTACCAGTCGGACAATGCCGAAGCGTCGCCGATGACATTTCTCGAAGAGTTGGCTTCGGCAGTGCCCGACATGGACTTGGCCGATGTCTTTCCGATCATCACGGTCGCCGACGGGCACGCAATTGTGCAGCAACATGCGCCATCAGATGACATCTACATTCTTCTGGAAGGTAAGGCTGTGGCAGAGATCGAAGTGCCGGGTGGGGAACCGTTGCTCGTGGCACGTTTCGAGGCCGGTGCCCTGATCGGAGAGATGGCCTTCTATATGGGCTCCAAGCGAACAGCAACCGTTCTCGCCCATGGTGAAGCACGACTGATGCGCATCGACCCAACGCGCCTGTCTATTGATGGAGACCTGCCTGAGAAACTCGCATCTGCATTTCACCTGATCGCGGCAAAGCATCTGTCACAACGGTTGGCCGTTGCCAATCAACTTATGCGAAGTGCATTGGCCTAATGCGAAACGCTGCATCTGCGACCCGTTTCCAGGCGCATAGGAACGAGTTTAGCGGTTAGCAATCTTTGAATCTGTGAATATCCAACGGCAGAAATTGGCCCGTCCCAGACATTCTCACACGGCCTGGACCCGGAGCGGACGTCGTGGCATTCCCGTTCCCTCATGGCCCGACCAGCCAATCCTCGCTGCTGGACGATAGCAGCATGTAGAAAGACAAGCGTTCTGGCGGCTGCTAAAGATTGCAATGATATGGAAACGTGGGAACGAAGCGTTGGCGCATGTCCAAAGTAAAATCGCTGCCGGACGACCAGGAGTTTGACGTCGGTCCCGGCGAGAGCCTCTTGGCAGCAGGCTTAAGATCTGGGATCGCATTCGCCCACGCTTGCGGCGGTCGTGCCAAGTGCTCGACATGCCGTATCTCGATCACAGATGGCCTTGGGAATTGCAGTGGTCGCACACAGCTCGAGCAAGCCATGGCGGATCGACTGGGCCTTGCCGACAACGTCCGATTGGCGTGCCAACTTAAGCCGCAGGGGGCAATCAGCATCCGTCGCCTGGTTCTCGATGAAACCGATTTGATGATGTGCAGTCAGCTCGATCGAGTTGTCGCGACGCGCACGGGTGAAAGCAAACACGTGACCGTCTTCTTCAGCGACATAGCTGGCTTCACCTCGATTTCAGAACGTCTCTCCCCCTATGACGTGATGTATTTGCTCAATCGGTACTTCGTTCAGGTTGGTGACATCATCGAGCGCAACGGTGGCTTCATCGATAAGTTTGTCGGCGATGGAATCATGGCGATATTTGGCGTCGATGTTCAGCCCAATGCAGCGTTGAGATCCATCAACACCGCGCTGCAGATACTTGAAGCCGTGGATCGGATGAAACCGTTCTTTGCTGCGATGTATGGCGCAGAATTCGACATCCGTATTGGACTCCATTACGGCGAGGCCGTCATTGGTTCTGTCGGGTCGATCGGTCATGAGCGGCTCACGGCGATCGGCGACGTGGTCAACACCGCCAGCCGCATCGAGGCAGCCAACAAGGAAGCAGGAACCCGCCTGCTGATTTCCGAAGACCTGCATGAAATTGTGAAAGACGAGGTAAGCGTCGCGGACTTTGTCCGCGTGCGTCTGGCGGGCACCAGCGACCGCATTACGCTCTACGAAGTGGACGGTCTTACAGCCGAGGCCGGCGCTGCTCTGGAAGAGAACGAGCTGCGCGAAACGATGCTTTACGCCGGCAAGAAATGGGAGCGCGTCTTTCCGGACGGCGAGCTTGACGAAAACGAATGGCGCATACTTGAGTTTGACGACATTGATGTCGTGGTGCTGCGGCTGGACGAAGGGTATCACGCCTTCAACAATGCATGTCCCCATATGCATATTCCGCTCTATGAGCGCCGCGCCTTGAAGGAAGGAGACCTGGGCTGGTTTCCGGACGGCTCGGCGCCGCGTCCTCTCTATAGCACTATTACGGCCGATAGAGGCATCAGGTGCCGCTGGCATCACAGTTGTTTCGACCTACAGACCGGCGAGATCAGAGATTGGGCGACGCGGTTGACCGATGATGGCATCTCCCCGGGCTGGGAGTTCATTGGCGACGTTTCCAAGAGCAGGAACAAGCTGAAGATCTATAGTACGCGCATCCATGAGGGTTATGTTTGGATCTCGCTCGATTGACGCCTTCGAAGATAGAGTTGTCGACCGCTTGTGGCCCATCTTGGACGTTGACTGCTGCACCTGCTCACGTCCGTTTCTGGGTGCAAAGCGGCCATAGATTGCTGTAGGTGCACTGGTCTGCTTATGACCCAAGTCTGTCGAACCCATGTTTAAGGTTCGACCAACAACATCCTCGCGATTTCGATTGCCATCCCTAACGGCGGTCGGGTCGATCAGTTTCCACTTTCAAGATATACTTGGCCGATGATGACCATCTGTGACCGGATCCTTGAACATGGATGAAGTGGAAATTGTTGCGGTCGATGGGCATGTCGTTCACGGTACCCTCTACGATAGAAATTTCGACAATATGCATGCCGCACTGTTCGTCCATGGGATCACTCAAGAGCGAACTGCAGGCGGATTTCACGCAAGTTTGGCCGAAGATCTATCTGAGATCGGATTTGCGTCATTGGCTATCGACTACAGGGGACATGGTGCATCGAAGATCCAACGATCAGATCTGTCGCTGTGCGGCATCCATGCCGATGTCTCAGCATCTTTAGAATATATGCGCGAGAGACTTAGTCTCGGTGCCAACGCGAAAGAGCTGATGATCGCGTTCAGTTTTGGAGGTGGAATTGGCTATCTGGTAGGACAAGAGGAGGGCGTCGATGCAATCTTGTTGAATGCTCCAGTGCTGTCCTACGCCGAGGACATTGAAATGGCGGGTGGTGCAGACTGGAGGTATCGGCGCGGCATTTCCGAACTCGCGTATTACGGTTTTTCCCTGCGCCCCGACGAGGGAGCGGAGGCCGCGGTTATCGATGCGGCGATCAACAAAGTGGCCCACGCGGTTCCAACGGTCATCTTC
>JBPCWA010000004.1:0-2932 GCA_051009975.1 Hyphomicrobiaceae bacterium | reverse complement strand
GCTTTCCACTTCGCAATGAGGCTCAGTGGCGCATCTTTGCCGCGCTTCACCAAGCCGCTGATGTCGCCTTCGGGTCAAGTGCGGCTAAGCGCCTGATGACCATAACGCTTCCGCTTATCCCCCAACTTCGATGGTGATGTGCTCCGGCTGACAATTTCAGTCGTGGGCCAATACCGGCCTTGAGCAGGTGCAGCATGCTCCGCTCAGATCATCGCGCCCAAATTGCAGAAGCGGACACGCCCTAACGTGCAGGTACCGCATCGTACCAACGACGAAAGGTCCACGAAACGGACAGTCGGCTAGCCATAGCAAACTGCACTTGTACCGAACGTTCGGCCACGCGCCCAACGTCTTCCTCGACTACGAGATTGCGCATGTTATTGTCAGGCTCGATCTAATTGCCCACAAACATCGGACGCAAAAGGTACTCATGGCGGCAATCACAAGATACGCCCAGAGCGGGGACGTTTCGGTCGCTTATCAAGTCATCGGAGATGGGCCGATTGACCTAGTCTATGCGCCTGGATTTATTTCCCACTTGGACCACGAGTGGGATGAGCCTCGTTGGGCTCGATTTCTGAATGAGCTAGGTTCGTTTGCTCGTCTCATCAAATTCGACAAGCGAGGTACCGGTCTATCGGATCGCTCAGGTGGGCTCCCCGATATGGATCAACGAGTCGATGACATCCGAGCGGTTATGGATGCCGCCGGATCAGACAATGCAGTGCTTCTTGGAGTTTCCGAGGGTGGTGCAATGTGCGAGCTGTTTACTGCGATGTATCCCGATAGAGTAAGCAAGCTTATTCTTCTCGGATCTTATTCCAACGCTAGAACAGCTGTTCCAGAATTTTCCAAGAACGCGGTTTCACCTGATCATATTCGACAAAACTGGGGGACCGGAGAGTTTCTCCCGCTCTACTCGCCAACTTTGGCCGGCGACGCCCACTTTCGCGATTGGTGGGCAAAATTCGAAAGGCTGAGTGCAAGCCCGTCGGCACTTATCGACCTTCGAGCGATGAACACTGAGATTGATGTTACAGCAATCTTGCCGAGCATACAGGTTCCCACTTTGATCCTTCACGCCACAAACGATGTTCGCATCAAAGTGGAGGCTGCGCGAGAGATGGCGCGTATCATCCCCAATGCCGAACTAGTCGAATTAGCGGGAGACGACCACCTAAACTGGTTGACCGACACTACTAATGTTGTTGAAGAGATCCGAAAGTTTGTTGGCGCGGAAGGGACCGTCGCAGAGCACAACCGAGTCCTTGCTACAGTTCTGTTCACCGATATTGTTGGTTCAACAAAGTGGGCTTCTGAACTGGGTGACTCAAAGTGGGCTGCAATGCTCAAAACGCACGACTCTCTTGCAAGAGGCGAACTCGATAAGTTTAGAGGCCGCATGGTTAAGACACTAGGAGATGGCCTGCTTGCGACTTTTGATGGTCCAGCGAGAGCAGTGAGGTGCGCGCAAGCGCTTGCAAAGAAAGTTCGGACACTCGGGCTAGAACTCAGGTCTGGTCTGCACATTGGCGAGATCGAAGTCGCGCGAGATGGAGATATTCACGGCATTGCAGTTCACGTTGCGTCACGGATCAGCCATCAAGCGGCAAGCAATGAAGTCCTTATATCTGGGACCCTGCGCGATCTTGTGGCGGGCTCGGGCATTAAGTTCGAGGATATTGGTGCTCAGAAATTAAAGGGTATCGACGAGCCCATACGAGTTTATCGCGCCTCGCACTAATTTCCGCTGGACGCTCCGATAGCTTTCTGACCTCGGCGAAGCTGCGCTCGCTCGCGTCCGCTTTTTTGGGACTGAGAGCCGTTGCTGTGATGCGAAATCACTAAGTTGGCAATGGCAGAGATGGGTCATCAGCGGACCTGAGCAACTGCAGCAATCTATGGCCGCTTTGCGCCCAGAAGCGGACGTGAGCACGTGCAGCGACCGACGTCCGAGATGGGCCAATTTCAGACTCGCGCTTGATCAATGATGCTGCAGCGCGCTTAGCCCAAGTCGCCAACCTAAGCGGGCGTTATCCACGTTCATCCGTGCAACTAACGGTGCCTAATACAAGGTGTAAATTTCGCGGCTGCAACTGTTCTAGATGGCGCTGATCGGTTCGCCGGGTCCAAACTGATAGGGCGGCCTTAAGGGCGCCTCCATGACCACTATCCGCCCGTAGTCCTCAAAGCAACCAAGGCGTTGAAATGGGCCTACGCAAACTCCGCGGCCCGTTCGACTCCCGCACCTGACAAATCTTGGTCGGCCATGTGATAGAATTGATCGAATGAGTGTAGTAGTTGGAGTTGGTTATGGCGGGTCAATTAGCAGGCCGAACGGCCTTGGTTACAGGCGGGTCGAGGGGTATCGGGCGGGAGATCAGTCTGCAACTCGCTGCCGAGGGCGCCTGGGTGGCCGTCAATCACTCATCAAGCGCGGATGAAGCAGAACATACATTATTGCAGATGCGTGCGTCCGGTGGAGATGGTGCGATCTATCAGGCCGACATTTCATCGTGGGATGCCACATCTGCGATGTTTGATGCCATCGAGACCGATCGAAAGTCGGCAGTGGATCTTCTGGTCACGAACGCAGGGATCGCGTCTTTTCAAGACGATGTGGAGATGCCGCTGGATCTCTGGCGCAAGATCTTGTCTGTAAACCTCGATGGCACCTTCAATTGTGTTTGGCGCGCTAAAGATGGCATGCGTGAAGCGGGCGACGGCAGGATCGTCACGATCGCTTCGATCAATGGCATCGCACCGAGTCAAATTCGACCGGATCGGTTGATCGCCTATGGTACTTCAAAATCAGCGGTGATCGGCTTCACCCGCAACTGTGCCACCGCCTTTGGTCCGAAGATCCGGGTGAATTGCGTCGCGCCTGGTCTCATCCATACCGACATGACCAAAGACATGTCAGATGAGATGC
>JBPCWA010000003.1:0-16792 GCA_051009975.1 Hyphomicrobiaceae bacterium | reverse complement strand
ATCTTGCATTGCAAAACGAAGCCTGACCGATCGTAGTTCGGTTGTTGTGGGGGGCTGCCGTCAAGGCCCAGGGTGCCGTCGCGCGCTCAAGCGCAGCTTGCCTGAGAGCAATGCGGCGACCGTGTCCGCGGTAGTTCGGATGACAGATATTAAGCTTGAGAAAAGCAAAATGCTCCTAGTCAGCAAAAGCGGAAGTGGCCACAGCTTGCTGATAATTAATCGTCACCAAGAGCAATCTAGCGGGTTCAGCCGCCAGAAACGCAGCCGCATCACCCGACATGGAACCCAATCTTCCGCGGCGGTCCAATCGAGTGCAAGCTGAAGATCTTGTTCGGACATGGTATCAATTGACCGCATGTTTAGTCTTCCTGGGGCTTTTGTGCGCGGGGAAAGTTCGACTTACGTCTGTGGTCGGAGCACTTGTGGTCGCAGCGTGCCACGTTTGACGCATTAGTCCGCTCTTTTCCTGCCCACGCCCTGTTGATAGAATTTTGGCTGCGATGAACCCGACGACACCCGTTTGCGCCGAGCACGTCGTCCACTGAATGTTGCATTAGCTGGAGAAAGACTGATGGCACCGCTCGATATGAAACCCAATGAACTGGAGTCCTATTGGTTGCCATTCACGCCGAATAGGGCCTTCAAACGACGACCGCGGCTTTTCTCAGGAGCCAAGGATATGCACTACCTGACGCCTGACGGTCGCAAGGTGATTGATGCGTCGTCCGGCCTCTTCTGTGTCAATGCAGGCCACACCCGCCAGCCGATCGTTGAGGCCATTCAAAACGCCGCGGCTACCCTCGATTTTGCTCCGCCATTCCAACATGGCCACCCGCAGCAGTTTAAGCTCTCTTCTCAGCTGGCACTTTTGGCACCGGGCGACCTCGATCACGTCCTTTATGCCAATTCCGGGAGTGAGGCTGTTGATACTGCCCTCAAAGTCGCGTTGGCCTACCATCGTAGCCGCGGCCAAGGCAGCCGGACGCGGTTCATCGGTCGGGAGCGCGGTTATCATGGGGTGGGGTTCGGCGGGATCTCTGTGGGCGGTATGGTCGCCAACCGCAAAATGTTCGGAAATATGCTTGCCGGCGTCGATCATCTGCCGACGACGTACAATCGGGATGAACAAGCATTCTCAAATGGCGAACCCACATGGGGTGGACATCTGGCCGATGAACTGGAGCGTTTGGTCGGGCTCCACGACGCCTCGACCATAGCGGCCGTGATCGTCGAGCCAGTCGCCGGCTCCACGGGTTGTCTGCCGCCCCCGAAAGGATACCTAAAGCGGCTCCGCGAAATCACTGAGAAGCATGGAATTCTGCTGATATTTGACGAGGTCATCACCGGCTTTGGTCGAATCGGCCACGCCTTTGTGGCTGAGCGCTACGGCATCGTTCCGGACATGATAACTTTTGCCAAGGGCGTTACGAATGGTTCTGTGCCTATGTCAGGGGTCATGGTCCGCGGCGGAATTTACGATGCGCACATGGATGGGCCCGACCATGTTATCGAGTTATTCCATGGCTACACCTACTCCGGTCACCCCCTGGCTGTCGCCGCAGGCTTAGCGACACTCGAGCTTTACAAAAATGAAGGTCTCTTCGAGCGAGCGAAGGCAAATGAAGACTCTTTTGCGGAAGCCATGCTGAGCCTCAAGGGCCAGCCCAATGTCTTGGATGTACGACCGATCGGTATGATGTGTGGCATAGACCTTGGTCCAATCGACGGGGCCCCGGGAGTGCGTGGCTATAACGCAATCGAGAAGATGTATCACGACCACGACCTCTATTGTCGAGTAACCATGGACACGTTGATCGTGGCGCCCCCGTTGATTGCGAAAGAGAGTGACGTCGGCGACATCCGAGATCGCATCGCCGCTGTGCTCAGGGCAGTGGTCTAGACGGCTCGTGTGCGCGCTTGTTCCGCACCCACGGACAGTGCGCGCTCATTCTAATATTGTGACAATCACGGCGTGGCTCAGATGCGTCACGCCGTGAAAAATGTCGCTCCGTTCTATGATTTCCTGGTGAAATAACTGTGTTCTAAGTTGCCCTGGTGCCCATCAATCGGGAAGGGTTGGGAGATCGATTCTCAATCCGGCCGGAGACAGCCCGGCGATGGGAGCGCCAATAGATGACAGCATTGATATACCCCAGGCGATCATATTTGCCCGACTACATTGCGTTTTTCGCGATGGCAATGGTAGCCGGAGGTGTGGGCGTCTCTCTCATCTTGGAGATGCAGTGGAATCCAACTCCCGCGTTGGTCGTGGGGGTATGCGCGTTTGTTCTTGCGGTTGCAAGCCACGTCGCATTGCGGCGCAGTGCGTCCGTATCACGCTTGCGTGCAGAGCTGGCACAGCGCGCAGAAGAACAGCAGCGAGGGGCGTTTGCGCATCAGGAAACCCGACAATCTGGCCCCATCGGCCAAAGTGGTGGTGCCGGCCAATCCACTATTGCGCCGCCGTTGGGTGACTACCGACCTTCCGAGACAGTTGAACCGCGGGGGCCCCGCGTTGTGGAGCCATCACTAACAGAAGGGGCTCTGGCTGAAGGGTTAGCGCGGCTCAAGGTGAGCGCCCAATCAATGCCACCGCCACCGCCGCTACCGGCCGCGGCACCCGCTAAGGTGCTGTCGTCTCAAATGCCTCCTCCCCCGCCGTCCCCGAAGGCGCCGTCATTGGTGGCCAAGACACCGCCCGCCGTCGATCAGCCAATCGCTCCGCAGCCGCAACAAACAATGCCCGTCAAAGCAGCACCACCTCCTTTGCGGGTATCATCTGGCGCAGATGCTGTGAATGCGCAATCAACCCCTCTCGGTACGAGTGCGACAGAGGTGCCGACGCCTGAGATCACAACGGCACGCACCCAAGAGCGGAACGAATCAGCAGCAATGGCTTCTGGTGAATCAAGGACGAACCAAGCGACGAGCCAGTCAACGAACGAGGCAACGCAGCAAGCAAACCAACAGGTGGCGCGACAGGCGATCGGCGCGTCGCAGTCGGTGCCGGTGTTGAACGAAACCCAGTCGCAATCTCTAACTTCCGACACAGCAAGCGCGAATGATGACAACGTCGGCCAAATCATAAAACGCCTCGCGGACGACATAGCTGCGGGCCAAAACCAACCGCTAGGAGGGTCTGCTGCGCCGGTGCCGGTTAGTCCGCAGGCCGCCGAGGTCAAACCGAGCGGCGACATGAAACCGGCTGCCGAAGGGAAGCCTGCTGCTGGCGCGACAAATCCTGCTGAAGGAACAAGGCCGCTTGTTGCCGACAATCAGAGGTTGATCGAACGGAGTGCCACTGCGTCGGAACAATCGGAACAAGATGGCGGCATGCCAAAAGCGCAAGTCAACGTCGATAAGATGGCCCAAGTTGCTGACGCCTTGGCCGATGAAAAAATTGATGTTTTTTTGGAGCCAATATGTGGGTTAGACGATCGGCAGGCACGCCACTATGAGGTCTCAATTCGCCTGGTCCTTGACGGCGAGGCTATGGATTTTGCAGGTTATTCCGCAGTGGCTCGCGGGACGGGATTGCTGCCGCTTGTTGATGCGGTCAAGGTTTCTCATACAAAGCGGATAGGGCTGCATCTGTTGCGGCGCGGTCAGTCAGGTGCATTGATTTCCCAAATCAATGGCGAGTCTGTGGCTGGTACCCAATTTGGTGATGACTTGGCCGCTATCATCGGCACCGACGCGGGAATGGCGGGTAAGCTTATACTTTCGCTATCTCAAAGCGACGTCCGCGGTTTTACACCAGTGCATTGGACGACAGTGGAGAGGTTAGTTGGCCTCGGCTTTCGTTTCTCAATCAGCGACATTACTGACCTCGATCTTGATTTTGAGAGCCTAGCTCAACGAGGTTTTGCGTTCGCCAAGCTCGACGCTGCCGTCTTGCGCGATGGTTTGCGTGCTGGTGGCTTGCAAGTTCCTCCCCACGATACATGCCGACATCTGACGACGGCAGGTTTGGGTCTCATCGTGGGGAGTATTGACAGCGATAGACAGTTGGCGGAGTTGCTGGGATTTGGCGCACTGTTCGGCCAGGGAACGGTGTTTGGGGGAACTCGCCCGATCAAGGCGCAGGTCTCACGCGAGCACACGGAGCCGGGCGCGTCGGGGGGCGCGGCAACCACGCGCGACAAGTAGTAGGGCTCGAATAACTATTTGTTGCCAGGCTAGATTGAGGCCAGGGGCACGAACCGATCATGCCCTAGTGCGAGGGGGGGGCGACTAAGACACCCGCGAGAAGCAAGAGGCTATTCAATCTTGGCAAAGCGGGTTGGCAGGACAACTATCCGCCAACCTTCCCATTCTGAAATGTTGCGAGGGTTAGGACCATGAGTGGAAGCGTGCCACCGGTACCAATCGTTTCATCGATCGCTCCTCTGGCTGATACAACTGATGCATGGTTGGTCGATGTATGGGGTGTCATGCACAACGGAGTGCAGCCTTTCATGTCGTCATGCGACACGTGCGTGGCCTTTCGTCAATCTGGCGGGGTAATAGTTCTCCTCACTAACGCGCCACGTCCCGCGGCCGCGGTTGTTGCACAATTGGATGCCATCGGAGTGCCGCGCAAGGCCTATGATTCTGTAGTAACGTCTGGCGACGTTACGCGAGGTCAGGTTGAAGCGTGGCAGGATAAACGTATTTTTCATCTGGGTCCCGAACGTGATCGCGGAATTTTCGCCGGCTTTGAGATCCAATTTGCAGCAGCGGAAGACGCGGAGTGTATCGTTTGTACGGGGCTGTTCGATGACGAGGCGGAAGATCCGGATGACTACAACGATTTGTTGACCGGTTTTCGCCTGCGTGATTTGACGATGCTCTGTGCTAATCCGGATATTCAAGTCGAGCGTGGCGATCGCATAGTTTATTGCGCCGGCGCGCTTGCAAAAAAATTTGAAGATGATGGCGGCAAAGTGCTCTATAGCGGTAAGCCGCATCCGCCAATCTATGGTGTGGCCCGCGACTGCGTCGACAAGTTAATTGGAAAGTCCGTCGCACTGGAGCGCATCCTCGCCATTGGCGACGGGGTGCGAACTGACATTGCAGGTGCAAGCGCCGTCGGGTTGAGATCGGTGTTTGTCGCTTCCGGCATACACATTCCACGCGGTGAAGAATTTGGCAGTGGCCATCTGGAAGCGCTCTTCGGCGATCTCGCATCCAGCCGACCGGTGGCAGCGATGGAACGCTTGCACTGGTAGGATCCGGACAATCGTGACAAATTACTGATGCTCACCCAGTTCTCTTTACGGAGGCCGCCCATGGATTGGGACGACATCAGCAAGCCGAACCCGACCAGAGAAGTAATAGTTGGCCAATCTCTAGAGCGACTGTCGCTCGAGGAATTGCGCGAACGTATTGTGCTTCTTAGGGATGAAATAGAGCGCGTCGAAAAAGAGATCGAGCTCAAGCAGGCGGTAGGAGCCCGAGCTGCCGCAGTCTTTAAGACCTGAAATTCGGTCAATCACTCAGTCGCACTGTCGAGATAAGTTCGCTGCCGAGTTTAGTGGTTTGTCGGCGGCTGTTTCGCAGTCAAACCGTCACTCACTCGATTGCTCGTCATTCATCTGTCTAACAGGGAACCCAACACGGTACTCGGCCAGCGTCTCGAAATAAACGCGTTTCTGAGTGAGTTATTAACCTTAATGGCGCACAGTGGCGATCTTCGAATTCGGCGATGGCGCTGCTGGGTTGGCAGAGTTGCGATGTAGTGATGGCTTGGTGATAGCATGATTAGGCAGTCGGGGCAGGGTGAAAAAACAATCCAATTTGGCCAGCGGTTCACTCGGTCGCCTCAGTTTGACGCGCTTTTTGCAGTTGGTATGCAACTCGTAGAGCGGGCGGCGTCGTATCTGGAAGGAGAGGGTCGCAAAGCCGCGCGACGGCTCGATCAACCTGTTTCGGTTGCCTACGCAACCGAAAGCATGCGTCTTACCGCACGTCTTCTCGACTTAGCTACGTGGCTTCTCAGTCAACGTGCAATCAGAGATGGTAGTACCACCTCTGAGCATGGTTCCCAACCCTATGTATGGCGGTCAAACGCGCTTAGTCGAGCCTCACATATTCGCTACTTCGACGATTTGCCCGCCGGCCTACGCCAGCTCATTCACGAAAGCTATGCACTCGACGACCAAATTCGACAAATTGATAAATCGCTTGGTCGCGGTAGAGGAACTCAAGCGACGCGTGCAGCTGATCCGGTGAATGACCAGATCGCCCTGCTGCAGTCAACATTGACCATTTCCGCCAATTAGGCTGCTGTTCCAGCATAGCTGTTCAAGCTCGCCGCAGTGTGGCCCACGTCACGCAGCTGTGTCCTCGCGCCAGCAACGCTTAGAACAATCCCTCGAACTTTTTCTTAAAACGAGATAAGCGGCCGCCACGGTCAAGCAACCGTTGGTCTCCGCCGGTCCATGCTGGATGAGAGTTCGGGTCGATGTCTAACGTTAACGTGTCCCCATCATTGCCGAACGTCGAATAAGTTATGAATTCCGTGCCATCGGTCATCAAGACCTTTATTTGGTGGTAATCGGGGTGCAGGTCTGGGTCGCGCTTCATTGTGGTTTCCGGAGTAATTGTCGCTTTTCGGGTGTATCTGATCTTCGGTCTTGTCGTCGTCTTTAGGGCAATCCTGGTCGGCAGGGATCCATGAGCTGTTTGCTGATTCCCCACATGATCCACCATAACGCGTCAATGTAGCGCGCGCCATGGCGATTTTTTGCGGTATTCAGTGGCGCCTGTTACTCAATTTCGGCCTCTCTTGCAAGAGGGCGATCGAGCAGTGCAGCAATCTAATAGGACGCCACATTGAGGAATAATGATTAGCACCAGTAGATTTTGCTATGTCTACGGGGAGAGACGTTGCCGTCGGGCGAGCGTAAGACTGCACACAGGCGCGGCATGAAGAGCAGCGCCGGCAGTATGGCAAGGGAGCGCGCCAACTCAAATTCCCATCATGGCCGCGGAGAAGCGGCTCCGCAACGCTCGAAGCGGCAGGTCGACATCAAACCGCTGCTGTCACTGCGTGCCTATGTCTTGCGCTACCCCATGTCACTAAGTGCATCCGGAGTAGCCTTGCTGGTCGCGGCGGCGATGATGCTCCTTATTCCTTTGGCCGTCCGCCGCATGATTGATCAAGGCTTCAGGGCTGACGCTGAGTCGTTCATTGCGCAGTATTTTGTCATGCTGATAGTGATTGCCGCAGCATTGGCGTTGGCGAGTGCGGGTCGCTTCTATTTTGTGAACTGGTTGGGTGAACGGGTCGTCGCCGACTTGCGCAAGGATGTCTTCCGTCATCTTGCGACGCTTGGCCCGAGCTACTTCGATAGCGCCCACTCCGGAGAACTGATGAGTCGGCTGACGGCTGACACTACTCAGATTAAGGCGGCCGCAGGGGTCGCGCTGAGTCAGGCGGTGCGCTCATCAATTATGATCATTGGTGCATTGATCATGATGTTCGTGACCAGCTTTAAGTTGTCCCTCCTCGTGCTTGTCGCCATTCCCATTGTCATCATCCCGATTGTCGGGTTTGGCCGGCTTGTGAGGCGACGGTCGCGGACGGCGCAGGACAGTCTTGCCGATGCCTCGGCCTATGCGTCCGAAAATTTGGCGGCCATCCGGACGATGCAAGCCTTTTCCAGCGAAGAGACGACCTCTCGACGGTTCGCTGGGGCTGTCGAAGACGCTTTCCTGGCCGCGCGCTCGCGCCTTTTGTCCCGAGCCGCGCTAACCGCACTTGCGATGTTCTTAGTTCTTACGAGTATTGTACTGGTCCTATGGATCGGCGCCTCGATGGTCATCGATGGCGCACTAACGGGCGGGCGGCTAGGTCAGTTTGTACTCTACGCTATCTTTGTTGGAGGTTCGCTGGCCCAGCTCTCCGAAGTTTGGGGTGAGGTGCAGCAGGCCGCTGGTGCGGCGGAACGGTTGACGGAGTTGCTGCAGGCGAAGCCGCTGGTCTGTGAGCTTGCGCGGCCGGATGCAATGGTTGAGCCCCCGGTCGGACGGTTGGAATTCAAGCATGTGACGTTTGCCTATGCTGCGCGGCCGGAAACGCCTTCGCTTGTCGATGTTTCGTTTGCGATCGAGCCAGGAGAGACGGTTGCACTCGTGGGGCCATCGGGGGCAGGCAAAACGAGCCTTTTTAGCTTGCTATTGCGCTTTTATGATCCAGATCGTGGTTCGATTACGTTCGATGGAGTAGATATAGCAAGGGTGCGCTTCGCTGATTTGCGTCGGCGCTTGGCGCTCGTTCCGCAAGAGGTTGTCGTGTTCGCGGGAACCGTAGCAGACAACATTTCGTATGGATCCGAGGAGTTTACAGCCGACGATATTGAGCGGGCCGCGCGGATTGCCCACGCGCACGATTTCGTAGAAGAACTTCCGAATGGATATGCCACCCAGCTTGGGGAACGAGGTGTAAACCTGTCGGGTGGGCAGCGCCAAAGATTGGCAATTGCGCGAGCTGTGTTGAGGGATCCGGCCGTGTTGCTTCTTGATGAAGCAACAAGCGCGTTGGACGCGGAAAGCGAGCGTCACATTCAAGCTGCTCTGGAAGATGTCAAGAAAGATCGCACAACGCTCATTATTACTCACCGTTTGACAACGGCTCAAAAGGCCGATCGCATTCTCGTCATCGAAGCCGGTCGTATCGTTGGGCATGGTCGGCATGATGAGCTGAGCGAGGATGGGGGTCTTTACCAACGATTTGCCGAATTGCAGCTCGCGTAGAATGTTGCTGTGGATTGGTATGAGTATAAAAGTGAGCGGTCGTGGCAATTGCCAGAAACTGAGCAACAAGGCATATTGCTGTCTTGAGATTAAATTGCGCTGAAGCTGATAAAATGTTCCGACTGAGCATATTGAGTGGGATAACGTTGCTAATTCTTGGCATGGCGACGGCGGCGGCCTTCGATGGATGCGACACGGCTTTGCGTCCGCAGGACCAAATTGCAGCTTGCTCCAGATACATCTCGAGCGTGTCGGAGCGGGATCGTACGGCGCTATCACAGGTGCACTATCTCAGAGGTGCCGCGTACTACAAGCTCAAGCGGTATGAAAAGGCCATTGCAGATTTATCGATGGCAATGAAGTTCGATCCGAAAAATGCGATTGCGAGTGATGCCCGTGGTGTTGTTTACCGAAAACTTGGTCAGCCGGACAAAGCCATCGCAGATCATTCCCGGGCGATCGAAATTGATCATCAGTTTGCAAAGGCTTTTCGCAATCGGGCGAATGCATATTTCTACAAGGGCGAAGTCAGACGCGCGATTAGCGATTACGACAAGGCGATAGAGTTGAGGCCGGACTATCCGAATGCCTATAACAACCGTGGCGCAGCATTTGAGCAGATCGGCCAATATGACAAGGCGATTTCGGATTTTACCAGACTTATTAAGCTTATGCCGGTTAACGCTGACGCCTATGCAAACCGCGGTTACACGTATCACCTCAAGGGCAACAGGTCTGCTGCGCTGGCCGACTATCGCAGGGCATTGGAGATCGATCCTGGGCATGTCCAGGCATTTGAGAATCTCAAGTCGCTCCAGGCTGAGTAGTGTCTCGGTCTGATCGACCTATCTTGGTTCGCGAAGTTTACGCTGCCGGCTAACGGCGTCAGTGCTGTGCGATCAAGGAAAAGTCCGTTAGAAGCTGCTTTTTGAGTTCTACTATTCAACACTAGGGAAAAACAGAATGGCAAATGTTGCTTGGATCGGACTTGGTGTGATGGGCTATCCGATGGCCGGTCATGTGTTAAAGAATGGAGGGCATGATCTTGTAGTTTACAATCGGACTGCGGCCAAAGCGGAAGACTGGGTGCGCCAGTATGGTGCGGGTCGTACGGCGGCTACACCGCGTGAAGCGGCCGAGGGAGCTGATTTCGTATTCTGTTGTGTGGGTAATGATGATGACCTGCGATCGGTTACGACGGGCCCGAACGGCGCCTTTGAGGCCATGAAGTCTGGCGCCATTTTTGTCGACAACACGACAGCATCAGCCAATGTGGCGAGGGAGCTCCACGATTCCGCGGCAAAGCGTGGCTTCGCGTTTCTCGACGCTCCCGTATCAGGTGGCCAAGCAGGTGCAGAGAACGGCGTCTTGACTGTCATGGTTGGTGGGCAGGATGCGGTCTTTGAGCGCGCCCTTCCGGTCATTGACACGTATGCCCGCCAGGTGACCCTGATTGGTGAACCAGGAGCGGGGCAACTCTGCAAGATGGTCAATCAGATTTGTATTGCCGGACTTGTGCAAGCGCTTTCGGAAGGTATTCATTTTGCGCAGAAAGCTGGACTTGATCTAAGAGCGGTTATGACAACGATCGACAAAGGTGCAGCGGGTTCATGGCAGATGGAAAATCGCTGGGAGAACATGGGTGGCGGCAAGTTTGACTACGGTTTTGCCGTGGATTGGATGCGCAAAGATCTAGACATCGCATTGGCAGAAGCGCGTCAAAATCAAGCGAGTTTGCCGGTGGCGGCATTGGTGGATCAGTTTTATTCGGAAGTCCAAAAGATGGGCGGTGGCCGTTGGGACACATCATCCTTGATTGCGCGATTGAACAACGCAGATGCGTAGTTGATTGCTGAATAGTCTGCACGCCGTCGCTTCATTCACAACTGCATCCGCAGGCACGTGCCAGGTGGTCCATCGGGAGGCCTGGCACGGAGCACTTCTGGGGACCGTGCAGTCTGACACGTGCGGTATAAGCATTAATCGAACTAGCAATAGACCCATCTGGGGCGCGCGCAATCCGATCGAACCATCAGAGCAGTTGCAACGTGATCAAAGCCAGCCCTACTATCGACAAGGCCCACACCAGCGTGCGAAGCCACGGTACTCCAATGATGTAGATAACAGCATAGGCAAGCCGGCTATAAAAGAATAGCTGGGCACCGATGGCGGTCATTTCGTTCGCCTTGCCAGCTATCTGCGCAACGAGGACAACGATGGCAAACAGGACCAAACTCTCGAGCATATTTTGGTGCGCCCGAACTGCGCGACCAACCCAGCCTTCAAACTGACTTGGTGCTTCCTCACGGTTGCCCGCCAGTGTGGCCAGGCCGACCTGCAACGAGCAGCCCGTGGCCGCGATGGCAACTTGAACAAATGCCAAAATGGCTGAGTAAACAAGAAAGGTTAGGTCAGGGGTCATTGGCTTCTCCTACCAGCTAACGCTGCTACAGGCAGAAGGTTATCACAGGCGAACGGATCCGTCGCGCAATCCGATTGCGCGCGACACATGGTGATTGCTCCGAAGCTAGAGCTGCCGTTTGAGGCCGGATTCGCTAACGCCACGCGTTGGAAAGAGTCGTTGCGTTCTGAAGTTGTGAATTTTCAAGCAAGAGGACTGGGGTGCGGCGTGATCACCATGAGATCCAGCAGTCGTCGATGCGACCCGTTCCATTATGCCGTTTAACGACCAAGTGCTTATAGCCAATTGACGATTGGAGAAAGCAGTTCATAGTGGTTCGCTGTCATTGGCCAATGGGAGCAATGGATCAAGTGCAACGAATGGGTGTGTCGCGGTAGATCTTTCAGCCATATATTATCAGAACAAAGGACCATATCCGTGCTCACGAAACTTGCTTTTGATCGGGACGCGATGCTCGTCGATCTCAAAGGTTGGATTGAATGCGAGAGCCCCACCTTTGACGCCAACGCGGTTAATCGGATGATGGATTTGGCAAGCTACGAGCTGGCAGTGGCGGGCTGCGAAATAGAACGTATCGCTGGCCGTATGGGCTTTGGCGACGTGATTCGCGCCCGAATTCCTCATGATGATGCTGGCCAGCCTGGTATTTTGATTGCTGGGCACATGGATACTGTACATCCGTTAGGGACCATCACCAAAAATCCCTGGAGATGTGATGGTGGATATTGTTACGGCCCTGGTATCTTGGATATGAAAGGTGGCAACTATGTTGCCGTGGACGCTGTGCGCAAGATCGCACAGGCCGGGCTGACCACTCCGCTGCCCGTTACAATTCTATTCACGCCTGATGAAGAGGTGGGTACGCCTTCGACACGAGAGCTAATAGAAGCGGAAGCTCTCAAGAATAAATTTGTACTTGTACCCGAACCCGCTCAGGACAATGGAAGGGCTTCAACAGGCCGCTATGCCATTGCGCGATTCAATGTGAGGGCAACTGGACAGCCAAGTCATGCTGGCGCGCGTCTCGGCGATGGCCGCTCAGCAATTTCTGCGATGGCGCGAAAAATCCTAGAAATCGAAAGCATGACGAGCGGAGATTGTACGTTCAGCGTTGGCGTCATTCACGCAGGACAATGGGTCAATTGTGTCTCATCGTTCTGTGAGGCAGAGGTCCTTTCTATGGCCAAGAAGCAAAGGGATCTCGACAATGGCATCAATCGAATGCTAGCGCAGTCAGGTGATTTTAACGGTGTTGCGATCGAAGTAGTGAGGGGCGTCACGCGACCCGTTTGGGAGCCCGATGCCGGGACAATGGCCCTTTTTAATTCTGCACGTGAGATTTGTCAGGAGATTGGCTTTAACCTTGACCACCAAAGTTCCGGTGGCGGATCCGACGGAAACTTTTCGGGCGCTATGGGTATTCCGACGCTGGATTCCATTGGCGTTCGCGGGAAGGGGGGGCATACGTTAAATGAGTACATTGAAATTGACAGCCTGACCGAGCGTGCGCAGTTGATCGCTGAATTGTTGCTCCGTCTCAAGTGAGGCTGAGCGGTGCTTGGGACTTGACAACCGTCCCCAGAGTTGGACAACCACGTATCAAAGAGCGTTGCGCCTATCTGAATATCGTTGGTCGCGCACCGTGGCTGTGTTCGATCCCATGGTTTGCGCAGTTTTATTACAAAGGCTTGCAACGATCCAATCTCGACCTACAAGTTGCCTTGATGGCCTTGATGGCCTTGATGGCCTTGAGTGGGCTACGCTCATCTGCCGCCGCTTAGGTTATGGCTAAAGTCTCAGAGGAGTCACATTGTGTCCAAATCTAATTCCACCGTGCTGATCGACAATCATCCCGGTCGCTCTGCGCAGACTATTGGTCTAGCACGCGAACTGGATACCGATCCGGATCTGATCCACCAGCCATCGGTTGGGGTCGTGGGGACCAAAGGTGACAGTCAGTGCTATCTCGGCGTGCAATCCAAAGTCGAGGCGGTCCATCAGCGGCTCAAGGCACGTATCGGTCACTCCAAGGACCAGCTCAAACTGAGGCTCGTTCAGCCTGAGTTTACAATCGCAACTTCTGATGGCATTCGCAATGGCACACGCGAAATGCGCTACTCACTTATTGGTCGCGAAGTCACACACGACGCCTTGTGCGAGCATTTATCAGCAAGTGGTCTGGCAGGCACCATAGCGATTGTTGCATGCGACAAACCCCCCGTCGGTACTTTGGCCGCCCTGTTGGAACACAACGAACCAGCAATTATAATGTCAGATGGACCAATTCACCCCGGGCATGATCCGAAGACCGGTGAACCGTTGGATATTGTCTCGGCATACCAAGTTGCCGGTCACAAAGACCCGAACTATCGCCACCACATCGCATGCCACGCCTGTCCCGGCATTGGCTCTTGTGGGGGAATGTTCACTTACAATACAATGCAGACATTCATTGGCGTTGTGGGGATGCAACCTCTTCATATGGTTGCTCCAGCATCTGATGACCCGAGGCGGCTCGAGAAGTTTCCGGAGGAACTCGTAGGCTATCTTGCAGGTCTGATAGACAGCCAATTGAAGCCTCGCGATATCGTTGTCCGCGACTCCATCCGCAACGCAGTGATTGTCGCTATGGCTATCGGAGGATCGACAAACGTCGTCCTGCATGCTCCGGAGATCGCGAGGGCTGCGGGTTTTAGGAACTTCTGGCTGGACGTGATGACACCAAGCGAGTTCAATCAACTCTCTCAGCACGTTGTGCCCGTGCTGACCGATGCCCGTCCCTATGGCAAGTTTTCAATGGTTGATATTGATAAAAAGGGCGGTGTCCAAGTAATTGTCCGGGAACTGCTGGAGGCTGGATTGCTCAATGGTGAAGTTCTGACATGTACAGGTGAGAGTTTGGCACAACAGGTCGACCGCCTTGGTACGGGTACGCCCGATGGTGCAGTCATTCACACTGTCGCCGATCCCTATAAACCCACGGGCGGATTGAGGTTGCTCGGTGGCAACTTGTCACCTGAATATTCCGCCATTCTGAAACTCGCCGGCGTCGAAACCGGATTGGAAGATAACGTCTTTCGTGGCACAGCCCGCGTTTTCGACAGCGAGAAAGCATTGTTGGAGGCGTTGGACAAGGCACCGGCGTCATTTCAGAATAACGATATGATAATTGTGAGATACGAAGGGCCGAGCGGAGCTCCAGGCATGCCAGAAATGCTCGACCCCACTTCGCGGATCACAGCTCTTTGCCGTGAGCGTGGAATCACTGTCGCATTGATGACGGATGCTCGTTTTTCTGGTGGGTCTGTTGGTCTTGTTGTTGGACATGTTGGCCCTGAAGCCGCACTCGGCGGGCCAATCGCACTCATCGAAGATGGAGATGAGATCGTTGCCGATCTAAATGTCAACGAGCTTAATTGTCGTGCGCTGGATGACCCGGAGGTGTTTGCGAAACGCAAAGCGTCTTGGGACAATAGCGTTGAAGCAAATGGTGGCATTCATCCAAATTGCGGGGACGCAGATACGAGACTTCTACATCGGACACGCCATACGGCGGTGCCTGCGGTTCATGGAGCCGGGCTACATCCCAATCGAGAAGTGTGGGTGCGCAGTCCACGCGAGGCAGCGAGATCTGGCTTCGTACCCCGAAACAAATATCGGGTTCTGCGCTAACGACTGTATCGCAGGCAGTCGGCACAGGTGCAGTTGAACCGCGAATAGCGTTGCTAGTTGTCGACTTCGAGGCTCTAGCATGCCGTCTGTGAGCCGAGACTGCGGCGGAAAGTGAGAGGTGAAACCGAGAAACACCGTTGCCATGAAACGTGGTACGACGGTGTTTCCGACCACAGTCAGTGCTACTAATTGACGATCAGGCTTCAAGGAGCAGAATGGTAGAGAGCAAATAACGTCTATAAAGTTCATCGAGACCGTTGATGTGATTAAGTTGAGCCGAGGCATGAAAGCTGGTGTGCAAACGAGCACCGGTAGCCAATGGAGTTGGCCCTGCGACCTATACGATCCAGCCTCGCCCTCCAATGCCCGAAAATTTCAAAGCATACTCGAATTTGACGAACCGAAATACTCCCAGGGAGTGAAATGGGCGGCCTATTGGGCAAATTGGCTCCTTCAACTGCGGCTTGGCGGATCGCGGCACGGGAGAATTGTTCCGGTGCTTCCGGCGTCGGAACTCGAGGCGCTGACGTCGATTCCTGAAGGAGCCGGTAATCTGCTCGTTGGGCCACATCCAGGTCCAGTTGATCCCCAATTAATTTTCCATTTGTTGGGGCGTGTGCATCGCGGACCAGCAGTCTTTCTGATGGCAGCAGAGTCGTACTATAGCGATGGTCGTCTCCGGCGATGGGTGTTGAACAGGTTGGGCGTAATTCCGGTGGCACGTGGACGCAAGAATCCGCAGGCGATCAGGTGCATGACGGAGCATTTGGCCCATGGGTGGTGGGGAGGGATCTTTCCCGAGGGTGAAGTCTATTTTTCGCGCGATGTGATGCCGATGGAATATGGCGCGGTGCGGATTGCGGTCGAAGCGGCCCTCCAAATAGCTTCCGATAATGATGGTAGTGGCAGAGTCGACAGTGCTCGGGCAATGTTCATGACACCATTTGCCCTTGTTTATTTTTTCACGGACCCTGCAAAGACCATGCACTGTGCTCTAGCTGCGCTTCGCGAGATCGAAGCGCATCCGGTGATATCGATCGAAGAAGTGGACGGCAGTATCGAGACGCGGCTCCAACGTGCGGCGGACAAGTTGCTGGCAAACAAAGCTGCAACGTACGGCGTTAGGCCAGAGCTATGGCAGGGCGCTGACCGATTCGAGCGAGTAAGGCGGCTTCAGGATGCAGTGCTTGGTGAGCTTGAAGAGCGCTACATCGACGGCCGAAAAGTGAAGAACACGCCTCGACGCCGGGCGATGATCATCCGCATGGCATGTTTTGAACTTTTGGCCAATGGTCAAGTCACGCTTGAGGAGCGGCGACGCATCGAAAGCGATGTTCAAAAGACACGTGAGTTGATCCTTATGACACCGTTCACGCGGGCCTATCGCGAGAAATACGGCGATATTGAAATGTGGATCGAATACCTACGGCGTTTTAGATCTGCGTTAAAAATGTCGGCCTTTGATTTTGGCCCTCAAGAGGTTGTCTTCAAGATCCTTCCACCTATCGATATGAGGCCTCTTGCGTCAGACTATTCTGCGAGGGCGAGCGGCGTGGAGAGAAGGGAGTTTCTTTACGAAATTACTGCTTCGCTGCAGAATTCCGTTCAGGCCGGCGTCGACGAGATTTGCCAGTCGCGCTTGGCCGCGCGTATCGCAGATGCAGCGGACTGGAGCGTGCGAGACTGGGAGGCGGGTGACCAGGATGCAGAGGACCTGGGGGCGAGGGAATAGGGCTCGGGCGAACAGGTCGTAGGCATAGACCTGGCAGGATTGGGGGCGGATCTACGTCTCGCTCAACGAGAGAGCGCTTGCCAGGGACGCGCTGTTGCGAGGTTTAATAGTAGAGAGAGGTTTTTCTCTCGAGAAGACTCTTTTTCAAGGGGGGCCATATTGATTGCGCCTGGCGATCTTCTTTTGGAAATCGTCTGCAACCCATTGGTGAAAGAGACAGGTAGGCC
>JBPCWA010000002.1:0-2518 GCA_051009975.1 Hyphomicrobiaceae bacterium | reverse complement strand
TGACATCGACGGAACTGCTATCCCGCGCCATGGCCTGGATGGCAAGCGACGACAAGGCTGCCAACCAGGCGTTCAACGTGGCCAACGGTGATCTCATCCGTTGGTGTCGTTTTTGGCCGAAGCTGGCTGACGTCTACCGAATTCCAGTGGGGACTGTGCGGTCAGTTTCCTTGGTCGATGTCATGTCCGACAAGGAGCCGGTTTGGCAACGCGTCACGGAACGCTATGGCTTGGAAAGGCGGCAACTCTCAGCCGTAGCCCATTGGGCTTTTGCTGACGGCACGCTCGAGCGTACTTGGGATGAGATCCAAAGCACCACGAAGGCGAGAGCCTTTGGATTTCATGATTTCGCCGATAGCGAGGGCACATTCTTAGCGATATTGGATCGCTATCGAAGCGCAAAGCTCTTGCCTTGATGTCGTCTGGCAAAAATTCCAAATTGGTACGCTCTCGGCATGGTGTCCCGACATTCGACGGTATACCGATGCAGTATTTAGGAACGAGTGGCGCAATCTATCAATAGCCAGTAAGACCCAACCTGCGGCTCAACGCATTCTTGTCGGAAGCGTCATGGCGCGTCGTGGGTCCGCTGCCCGTTGTCATTCTTGATGAGATCGCTTGCCTTCTCCCCGATCATGATGGCTGCAGCATTTGTATTCGAACTGATCAGGTTGGGCATGATCGATGAGTCAGCGACACGAAGCCCCTTGATCGAGCGGACTCTCAAAGTCGGATCGACCACGCTCATCTTGTCGCCGCCCATGCGGCAGGTTCCGACCGGATGATAGGCGGTACGACCGTGAGCACGAATGAATTCTGCAATATCGCAATCTGTCTGTGCCCGGTGGCCAGGGTAGTGTTCTTTCCCTCCAACTGCGTCGAATGCCTTTTGGTTCATGATGTTGCGCATTTTCTTGAACCCGCGCACAGTCATTTCGAGGTCATACGGCTCGGCCAGGTAGTTGGGGTCGATCAATGGACTATCAATCGGATCGGCGCTGCGAAGCAGAACGCCACCGCGGCTTCGCGGTCGAACGAAGTAGGTATTGAGCGTGCAACCCGAGCCCGTTGGCACCGGCGGAACACCTGGTTCAAGTCCGCTTGCTGGCAGGAAATGGAACTGCGTGTCTGGCACCTCTGTGACAGAGTTTGACGACCAAAAGGCACCGCCTTCTACGATCGTCGATGCAACCGGCCCCGTTCCGAAAAGAATGTACTCCAGGCCTGCCCATAACATGCGATGAGGTCTTCGGTACTTATCATAGCCGTGACCGTCATCTACGGCGAAAACAATATCGACGTCCAGATGATCCTGCAGATTTTGTCCGACGCTCGGCAAATCTGAGATGACCTCGATTCCGTGTGACCGCAAGTGATCGGCAGGTCCGAGACCAGAAAGCATCAGCAGCTTGGGCGAGCCGATTGCTCCGGCGGCGACGATCACTTCCCGCAGTGCGCGTACGGTCTCCCGTCGTCGTCCGGCGATAATCTCAACGCCGACGGCTGCGTGATGATCAATAAGGATGCGTGTTGCAAGGCAATCGGTTCGGACCTTCAAGTTGGCCCGCCTGCGCGCCGATCGCAGGTAGCCGGTCGCCGTTGAGCATCTGCGTCGGTTGTGCGTGAATGTCTGATAGAAACCGGCTCCAATTTGACGCTCTCCATTAAAGTCCGAAGAATATGGAAGTCCTTCCTGCTGACAGGCCTGCACGAATACTTGCGTTAACGCATCGGGAACCATGGTCGAAATGCATTGGGGGCCACCGGTTCCATGATAGGCATCTGCGAGCGTGTCATTGTCTTCTGACTTTCGGAAATAGTGTAAGACATCGTCGAAGGCCCAGCCGTTGCAACCTTCCTCTCCGGCCCAGCGGTCGTAATCCTGTCGACATCCGCGCGTGAATACCTGTCCGTTGATGGAGCTGCCTCCCCCCAGGACGCGGCCTTGTGGGAGCAACATTTCGCGATTATCGGCATGACGCTGTGGTGTTGTTCGATAGTTCCAGCTCAAATGCCCATCAAAGAGTTTGAACAGCCCTGCGGGTCTATGAATGTTGGGATCGCGATCGGAAGGGCCGGCTTCGAGCAGTAGCACGGTTGCCGATTTTAATTCGCTCAATCGACTAGCGATCACCGCTCCGGCGGCTCCAGCACCAACAACAATATAATCATACTCTCGCATGCGACAAAACTAGGACAAACCAGCTCGTTCAGACAAGAATGCGCATTTGTGGCGCTGGTTTGTACTATTTGTTGATAAAGTCACGTGGACCATAACAGCGTGACAGCACCACCTGCGGATCTCCTCAGACGTGGCAGTATCTGGAGAGCGGCAGATGAAGAAGGTGAGGCTCTTAACGCGACGCAGATAATCGCATTTTGCGGCTTTGCTAAAACCACCGATCGTCATGTCCTCGATCATGCTTGGCGGACTGGGCTGACGGGGTGATCGGACGTTGGGGGCTCGTGTCTTGGGTCGGAGGGTCTAGAACCCCTCGATCCTCAAGACGGGACGCCC
>JBPCWA010000001.1:0-5289 GCA_051009975.1 Hyphomicrobiaceae bacterium | reverse complement strand
CGACCTTAGCCGCTGGAGCCGGCTCTTCCGGAAACCAGTGCTTTTTCGCATTGGCAAATGCTACGAGCGATAGCATGACTGGTACTTCGACGAGCACTCCGACAACCGTCGCCAGTGCCGCACCGGAGTTCAGTCCAAACAGGCTGATGGCGACGGCCACGGCCAGTTCAAAAAAGTTCGAGGTGCCAATCATTGCACAGGGCGCCGCAATTCGATGCGGCACGCGCAGCACTTTGGCTGCGCCGTAGGCGACTGCGAAGATCCCATAAGACTGTAGCAAAATGGGTATCGCTATCAGTACGATCAAATGTGGCTGGTTGAGAATAACCTTGCCCTGGAACGCGAACAGAAGGACGACGGTGGCGAGGAGGCCTACGATCGACGCAGGTTTCAGTCGCGCCGTAAATTCGCTGACCGCTGCTTCACCTCGTCCGCTCGATTCGAGATGCCGACGGGTAAAGTAGCCAGCCGTAAGAGGCACAACTACATAGAGTACTACGGAAAGGAAAAGCGTCGTCCACGGCACTTCGATATTAGTGACGCCCAATAGCATTGCAACGATCGGTGCATAGGCGAACACCATGATAATGTCATTCACGCTGACTTGCACCAAGGTGTAATTCGGATCACCTTTGGTCAGTTGCGACCAGACGAACACCATGGCCGTACACGGAGCCGCCCCGAGCAAAATCAAGCCGGCAATGTATTGATCAGCATCTACACTCGAGATGTAGCCTGCGTAGAGATACCGGAAGAAAAGTATGCCTAGCACGGCCATAGTGAAAGGCTTGATGAGCCAGTTGACCACCAGCGTAATCATCAACCCTCGTGGCTCCTCGGTAACTTTCGACAAGCTCGAAAAATCTACCGCCACCATCATAGGATAGACCATCGCCCAGATCAGAGCGGCCACCGGGAGGTTGACGCTGGCATATTCGAGAGAGGCCAAGAACTGGAAGACGCCGGGAGCAAGCTGCCCTAGCGCGATGCCTGCAAAAATGCAAAGACCAACCCAGACCGAGAGGTACTTCTCGAAGTTTGACATCTCTATTTCGCCTCTGGAATGGATGGTGGTTTTGATGCTTGAAAGCGCAGCAAGAATTCAATCAACGGACGAGCAGCTGAAGGTTCGATTGAGTAACAGACCCGCGGATGATCAATCTCGCCGACGATCAATCCAGCCTCTTTCAAAATGCGAAGATGTTCAGATGTGGTAGAGGCAGCGAGACCTATTTCATCGACTATGTCACAACCAATGCAAGTCTGCCGCCGTAGCAGCGTTTCAATGACTTGGATGCGAGAAGGATGACCGAGTGCTTTCGCAAGCAAGGCAATTTGCTCGTGGCTGGACGCTGGCTCTGCTCCGCACGTTGCCATGCGTCTCGCAGGAGCGGATTTGACGGGCATGGTGGTGCTCTTCATTCGTCTTTCGTCGATCAACGAATATAGCGTCTGAATCCATGTTTCAAGGTGCTGTCTATGCGTCAATTGCAACTGCCGTACGTTCGCATTCATATTCTGCAGTGCATTAGCTGCGGGAGTTGCGGTTGAGGAGTTATTTGTTGTTCTCGCAATTTCAGCGCGCTGATCTCTGCTGTGGTGCGCTTTGGTTTGTCTGACCCACCGTTGAGCGCGACAACTCCACTTACCCTTGGGATGGATGATACCATCTTGTCTATCGGTAGCGCACAAAGATTATCGTACAGGTTGGCCTCATATTGAATATCGGGTACGCGCGGCGTCCAACCAATCACGGCACCGTACCGACGAATGCCTGAGCGAGGATCAGCATAGTCTTCTGTGAAGTTCATCGAATTGGTCATATCAAGGACCTGTCCGAAGGCCGCATAGGCGAAGGCGGTGGCCTTCTTGAGTTCCGGAACGTATTGGACAACTGGAGCCTCGTCCTTCAGCTTGCCGTCGTCAACAGCCATCAGACCAAGCAGACCGGAGAACGACTTTGTCACTGACATCATTCGATGTCGGTGATTGGCGTGCATCCCGTTGAAGAACTTTTTGTGCACAATGGTATCGCCGCGAACGAAGACAAATGCGTCGGTGTTGGTCTGCTCAAGAAACGTGGCCATATCGATCATCGCATCGTCTTGGGGGTGTTTCACTCTCACCTTGTCGATGCTCCAGTCGAAGGAATTTCCAATTGCAACAGCCTTGTCAGCAGAGGCAATTGGTGCGGAGGACTAGATTTTCCGCATCCGCAAGTAGGACCAACGATTAAATGGAGTATCAGTAGTGCATTTGAGCGGGTAACCCGCTTTTCTGGCCGGGGCGGAAAGCCCTCGACGGTCAGCAGCTACCTAGCGCGACGGCAACACACGGCCACCTGTCGGCATCATTGCCGACCTGACTAGGCTCAATGAGACCGACGCAACATTCCAATTGCAGACTTTCGATCTTATCATACCGACACTGTTTCATATGGTGCATCCAATGTCTGCTATAAGGATGACTGCGGAGGCGCATTGCTCTAGGTGGCGTCTTTTGTCTGTTGGCCTGCCGCCGATCCTTCTTGCTGCTTCCGACGTTGTTTGGCGCGAAGTCTGGCTACCGTTCTTAGGTCAGCGGCTTCGTCATGTTCGTCAACAATTTCACTTCCCAGCAAGGTCTCCAATACATCCTCCATCGTTATCAACCCTGCAGTCCCGCCATACTCGTCTTCCACCAAAGCAATGTGTGCGTCGCGATCCAGAAGGAGATCCAAGAGTGCATCCAGGTCTGTCGTCTCAGACACTCGGGGCAAATCACGCACAAAATCTGCGACCTTACGCTCTCCTTGTTCGCGTAATGCTGCAACCAACAGTTCGCGCGTAAGAACGAAGCCCGAGACTTCGTCGATGGATTCACCAGTCACCAGCAAGCGGGAGTGAGGAAACGCATCCCGTCCCAGCACGGTTGAAGCCACAGTTGCCTTTACGGGGACATGTTCGATCACTGTTCTGGGCGTCATCACCTCATGCGCCTTAATCTGAGGTAGCCGAAACAGATTTGTTACCACACGGGTTTCATCTTCCTCGACGACACCCTCTCGTTGACCGGCGTTGGTCAGCGCAGTTATTTCCTCGCGCGATACCTCTGTGTTCGCCTTTCCAGGGGTTAGCAGTCGGGTGATCGCCTGGCTCATCCATACAAGGGGTAATTGCGCAGCAATCAGCACGGGCAACGCCTTGACTGTAAATGGAGTCAAAGCGCGCCAGTAGGTTGCCCCGAGGGTCTTAGGTATGATTTCAGAAAGGATCAAGATACCCAGAGTCAACAATACAGAAAAGACGCCCACTCCGAAATCGTTAAACACCACAGCTGCCTGGGCGCCAGCCCCGGTCGCGCCGACGGTATGGGCAATCGTATTCAGCGACAAAATGGCAGCCAGAGGCCGCTCAATATCCCCTCGCAATTGCCTCAGTTTTTTGGCGGTAGCTGGGCGATCTTGCTCAAGGGTCTCAACAAATGAGGGCGTTATCGACAAGAGCACTGCTTCCAAGATGGAACAGAGGAACGATACTCCAATGGCAAGCAGGACGAATAAAACAAGCAAACTCATTGTCCATACTTTCCGAAAAATCCACCAGACTACCCGATATCAAATGAGGCCAACATGCCGTTCACCAAGCGGGCGGCAAAACCCTACACCAAACGATCGATTCGTCGACCACGATTGATCTACCCAGCGCAAGGTCTTGATGCGTGCGTTGGTTTCTTTGTAAATATCAGCAACTTTCAGCGAATGTCGTCTTTATGGTCCATCGCGTCAATGCTCGCAACTCTCGCAATTGGTCCGCTCGGCGCGCGCAAACCTCGACAAAGTGTCCTTCAGCGAGTGGCGCCGAGTTCGGCGCGCATGCGCTTAACAAGCAGCTCGACATCGCCTGTCCTGAGGCAGGTTGGACCCAGCACGATCACGTCTTCGCGGGCTCGGGCGTGGTTGACGTGCACCGATGGATCACCGTCCTGGAGCTGCTTAATTAGCCGAGCCGCCGACAATCCAATCCGAGTCTGATCAAGTTTCAATTGTACTTCCGGCACTCCCTTGCCATTGCGCTTGATCAGCGCTAGTTCCGCGCCAGCGATGCCCTCTAGCCCAGCAGCAATATCCTGGCACAGTGCGAGCCACCGGCCATGCACCTGATCATGATCCTGCTCGAGGAAGATCCGGAGCGCGGTTAGGAGGCCGACAATCTCCTCCTTGCCGCACTTGGCGACGCGTCCGATGCCGCTTGCTGGAACGCCCATCAGCCGCGACTTGTCGATCAGATTGGTGGGTGGGCTCCATTGCTCGAAGTAGGTGTCGTGGTCGAGCTGTTGCAGTGCGGCAGACTGGACCAGATCGCGCCGGCCGGCGAGGATCCCTGATGCCTGCGGACCGCCCAACGCTTTGCCACCCGAGAATGCGACGAGATCGGCCCCCTCGGCGATGAACCGCTTGAGGTTGTCGGCGGGCGGCAGCTGCCCGGCCGCGTCGACAATCACCGGCAGCCCGCGTCGGTGCGCAAGCTCGACGATCAGCGAAAGCGGCGGCTCGGCATGGCCCTGAGCGACGAACAAGATTGCTGCAGTCTTCTCGTTGACGGCGGCCTCGTATTCCCAGATCTGAGCATCGCGAACTCCGGCTCCCGAGAAGCGATCAGGTATCCCCACCTCGACGAGTCGTGCCCCAGCCTGCGTGACCGCATGGTCGTACATGTTGCGCTGGCTGCGTGCCACAATCACCTCGTGCGGGATGCCCGTCGTGTCAGGGAGACGGTTCATGCGTGCCGGGTCAAGGCCGGCCAGGCATCCGGCCGTGCCCAGCATCAGGGCCGCCGCTGCTCCTGCCGTCACGTAACCGGCTTCGGCTCCAGTCGCATCGGCAATTAGCTCCGAGGCGCGGCCGTGCAATTCGCACAGGTCAATGCACCATTGCGAGGCCTCCACCATTGCCTGCGCGACCTCGGGAAGCATGATGCCGCCACTGAGACGCGTCGACGGCCCCGAGGCGTTGATGATGGTGCGCACGCCGAGGCGACCATAGATCGAATCGTTCAAGCGGTGGTTGGCGGAAGCTGGCATGTTGATCTCACAAGTGCGGAGGTACAGGCCGACCCAGTCGTGTTTCGCGTCGGAGGCGATCAGCATTTCTCGTCAATGGGCCGGGGACGGAGGGGGGGCCTTGCGGCTACCGTTGATCGAGTGGATCTCGAACCGTGCCGCGGTGAGTGCACCACAATCTCGTTTCCGTCGCAACTGTAGAACAAGAAGACTTTTTTCCAAGTTCAATAATCGGGCAGACGCGAACAC